>JAUSIA010000172.1 GCA_030648225.1 Ignavibacteria bacterium
CTCTTTCTTAAATCTTTGTTCAGCTAATTTATAGTCACTCTTATTGCTTATTGTGAATCCCCCTTCGTCCCCCCCTTCTGAAAGAGCTTGTCCCGAACTTGATTCGGGAGGGGAAACATGGGGGTTAAGAAAAGAGAGAAATTCTTTTGTGATAATATTATTGTCATCAGAATAGATGACAGCATTTCGAATAGCGTTTTCTAATTCTCTGATATTTCCTTTCCAGCTTTTATCTATGCTATCAGAATTTAGTTGAGTTAAATCTGTTTGCTTTGGATCAGTATTACAAAAAGAAAAAAGGAATATTATAATCCCATAAAGCAGGAATGAAAAGTATTTTAAGCTTATAAAGTTTTGGATATTATGCCCATTTATAATTCAGAAACCTAAAACCTGAAAATAATATATTCTAACTATTTCATTAAATCAATAATTATTCTACAATTATTTAGTTATAAAAGAAAAAATAATTCAACATTCATCAATTAATCTTTATTAAGAAAAGTTAATGTATTATATTCTCACACGACGTTTGCCTATAAACTAAGGATATTGGTTGGCCAAAGATTAACACCTGTCTTCAGACAGGTGATTGTAGCCAATAAACATTCAACTCAGTAACTGTTTTAACAGTTTACTCAAAACCGTTGAAACGGTTGTTTGCAGAATTTATTGTAATCTTCACCTTGATAAATCAAGGTGTTAACCTTTATTAAAGAACATCTTGGAAATAAAAGAATAAAAAATGGTAAAGGTATTAACCTGTTTTTTACTACTTAACCTATCTGTTTTTGGCTTTACTCCGAATGATACGGTAAAAGCAAAGATAGCAATTCTTCATAAAGCGGGAGAGATTTATAATCCGCTTAAAACTAAAGACAGACTTAGAGCAGGTGAGATGCTCAGAGTTTTTGTTTTACCTGCCAAAGATTGTTTTGTTTATGTCGTTCACACAGGCAACAAAGAATCTTTTCTCCTCTGCAAGACACAATTAAAATCTGCTAAGGATACTCTTCTTCTTCCTAACCGGGATGACTACTATATTTTTGATGAAGGTGGAGTTAAAGAGAGGATTACTATCTTTTGCAGTGCAAAAAAAATAAATGAGATTGAAAAACTCTTTGGTGATTCGGAATTAATTTCCAGCAATTCATGGAATGATGTTGAAACAAAACTGATAGCTTTGAACAAATCGAATCTCAATGAAAATTCCGACAAACCTTTCCCGCTTGCCGGCAATGTAAGCGCAATTAATGAAGACTTCATAGAAACTATGCAGTTGTTTGTCGGGAAAGATATGCTGATCAGGAAATATGAAATTGAAGTTAAAAAGTAAAAAGGTTCTCAGCAGAATAATTACTGCTAACCTTTTAATAACTTTTTCTGTTTCCCTTCTCTTTATTCTCTTTGATATTCCCTGGAATATTCTTGACTACAAACTGAATGATTATTTCTATAAAAAAATTGTTGAAGAAAAAAAAGGGCCCTCATCAAATGATAAGGTTGTTTATTTAAATATAACCGATGCTTCATATAATTTTTTTGGAAGCAATACTTTAAGCAGGGAATCACTTGCAAAACTAAACCGTTCAGTCTCAGGTCTCAACCCGGAATCAGTTTTTTATGATATAATCTTTCCCCGTTCAAGCAGAGATACACATGACTCGCTTTTTGCATTCTCAATAAAAGAGCTTGGTAATGTTTATTTGCCAACTGGTTTTCTGCTTCAGGAATCCCCATGGGTTTTCAGGTGGGAACCCGGAGTTTTTTTTGAGCAGCTTCACAATAAATATCTTAAAAAACCTGGTGAGAATGGCGATGCCGAACCATACTATGCAGTCTGGGCACTTTCCCAAAAGGATGAGTTTGCAGAATCTGCTGTAAATTCCGGACATATTTCTGTTGTAATAGATGAAGATGGAATTCTCCGCCACTTTCCTTTAATAATAAAAGTTGATTCACTTTATTTTCCTGCAATAAGCTTATCTATTTTTCTTGATTATAATGAAGTCCCTTTTGAAAAAGTAAAAATTAATTGGGGAGAAAATATTATCATCCCCGCTCTTCAGGAAAGCTATCTTGATGAAGATGTTGTAATTCCGATTGATGACCATGGAAATGTTTTTATTCCTTATTATGGATTCTGGAGTGATGGTTCATCAAAGATGATGGAAGTTCAGAACCTTATTAAGTATTCAGACAAACCGGAATATCTTGATGATCTTCTTGATTTTTATGAAGGCAGTTTTGTTTTTATAAGCGATATTTCTGTCGGCACATCCGATCTCGGACAAACTACAATTGAAGAGAATGTTCCACTTGTTACTGTGCACGCAGCTTTGCTAAACGGAATGCTTAATAATCAGTTTTATACTAGGTGGGATATTTTCCCTTTGGCAGTTATTATTTTTATTTCAGGAGTCTTACTTATCTTAACTGCACTTCCAAGAACAAATCTTATTTTTTATTTCACAGCTTTGCTTCTGATTTCATTAATTCTTTACTTCGGTTATAACCAGCTTCTCAGCTTTAATTTATTTCCTTCATTCTCAGTTTCAGTTTCTCTCCTTTTAATTTTTATAGGAATGATGGTTAGCATACAGGTTATTACTGCTAAAGACAGGGCATTTATTAAAAATGCTTTTACAAGATATGTCCCGGATAAAGTTGTAGAGAATTTAATTGATAACCCCGAACAGCTTAAACTCGGCGGAGAAGAGAGAGAGCTTACAATTCTTTTTTCAGATATAGCAGGGTTTACATCTATCTCCGAAAAAATGAAACCTTCGGATCTGGTTTCTCTCTTAAATGAATATCTAACAGAGATGACCAGGATAATTATTGAAAAGGAAGGAACAATAGATAAATATATTGGCGATGCTATACTTGCCGAGTTTGGTGCACCTGTTATGATTGAACATCATGCTGCTGCTGCTGTTGCAAGTGCAATTATAATGCAAAAAAGATTAACAGAGCTGAATAAAGCTTGGAAAGAAAGAGGTTATCCCCTTATTATGAACAGAACCGGAATAAATACCGGAAACGTAATTATTGGCAATATGGGTTCTGACCAGGTTTTTGATTATACCGTTATAGGTGACCATGTAAATCTCGCTGCAAGACTTGAAAGCGCAAATAAATTTTATAATACCAAAATTCTAATTTCAGAGTATACATACAAGTTGATTAATAACAGCTTGTATCATACAAGACTTCTTGATCTAATTAAGGTGAAAGGAAAGGAAAATGCTGTTAAGGTTTATGAAGTAACAGGATTTATTTCCGATCCTCTTTCAGAAGAGGATTTAAAATATTATGATCTTTATGAAAGAGGATTTAATTTTTATCTGCACAAAAAATTTGATGAATCGAAAGAATACTTTAATAAAGCTTTGCAGATACGTCCAAATGATTATTCATCTGATGAACTTATAAAAAGAATTGATAAGCTTAACTTTGCTACCTTGGATGAAAGCTGGGATGGCTCGATAACTTATAAAGAGAAATGAAATCAATAACTGATAATTGGAGTTGTGGAATAATGGAATATTGGAATGTCAGACTCAATCTCATTTATCCCCTTATCTCATTACTCCACTACTCCATCATTCCAGAGGTAAAGGTTTTTGCAATAAATTAAAAGGTTTCTTATGCAGGAAGAAAAAAAGATAAATATCCTCAGTGCTGAAAAGCAACGAATACCAAATACATTGGTTGACCTTAACGAAGCGCAGCAAAAAGAAATACATGAACTGATTGAGACACTCGAAGAAGACGATGATGTACAAGCAGTGTTTCATAATATGCAGGAATGAAAGAGCAGCCC
>JAUSIA010000070.1 GCA_030648225.1 Ignavibacteria bacterium
TACTTTTACTTTGTTTATTCATCCATAATATCATAGTTGTGAGGATGACTACTGCAACAAGCATTACAATTCCTTCAAAGATTTCCTCTGCTTTGCCCTCAAAACCGCCAGCAAAGGTTTCGAATAGGAAAGCTGCCAAAATACTGGCTACAATTCCGAGTCCGGTTCCAATAAATATGTGTGTATAGAGTTGTTTCTGATTGACTTTTGATAGATATCCGAGAATAATACCAATGATTAGGGCTGCTTCTAAACCCTCTCTGAGTGTGATTAATAAACTGTTGAACATAAAAAAACCTCCTAGTAAAATGTAAATGATTATCATTATCAATTAATATTATATTAGAACAAAAAATGATTGCAGTCAAGACCTAATTTCAAATATTCTATTTCGGGCAATTTTTGAACTGATTAGTCTGGAGGTAAGTTTGCAAGACGGTTAAGAACCACACTGGAGGAAGCCCTTGTAGCTGTAGGTTTTTCATCAAAAGTCCAGAAGCTTTGGTCTTTCAGCAAATCAGTGGGTATCTCCTTGTTATGCCACTTGTCCCACTCATCAGCCAAACCGCTAATGTTAATTATTACATTTATACCGAAATAAACATAATGCTTCTTATAAGCTACTTTTAATATAAACTAATATTCTAAGTTGTGAATGAAATTGTTGAATTTTTGTTTATCGTATATATGAGGGGGTATCAATTAGATATCGAGAGGAGTGAGTTATATGATTAAATATAGTAAAACTATTATGATATTCAATATTGTAATGAAATAATAGAATAATAATTAATATAAATTATTTAGGAGGATTTAACATGATTAATGAAAAAATTGAAAAACTTTTTAATGATCAGATGCAAAAAGAATTTTATTCCGCGTATCTGTATCTTTCTTTTGAAGCGTACTTTACTTCAAAAAATTTGAAGGGCTTTGCCCATTGGTTTAGGGTGCAGGCAATGGAGGAAAGGGATCATGCAATAATATTCTTCAATTATTTAAATCTTGTGGGAGGTCGTATAAAATTGCAACAACTGGATGCGCCGGAGTGGGATTTTAAGTCCATTGAAGAAGTATTAATGAAATCGCTGGAGCATGAACGTTTTGTAACACGTTCGATTTATAATATTGTCGATCAGGCGATTTTAGAGCATGACCACAAAGCAAACTCTTTCCTTAAATGGTTTATAGATGAACAAACTGAAGAAGAAGCTAATGCAGAACAGAATCTCAGCAAGATTAAGCTAGTCGGTGAAAACGATGGAAAAGGAATCCTCATGCTGGATGCTGAAATGGCTACGAGAGTTTATGTTATTCCTGCACCACTGGCTGCCACTAATCAACCGTAAGTTGTTATACAACTAAGTTTTAATTTGAGAGGTGTAAATGTGAATTACAATATTCTAATTGGAGGAGCTGCCGGACAGGGAGTAGAAACCTTATCTGCTGTATTTGAGAGATTACTTAAGAGGCAAGGGTTTAAGATATTTACTATCAGAGACTATATGTCGAGAATAAGAGGGGGACATAATTTTATTCAAGTGCGTTTTGGGAATGAAAATTTTTCATCTCATTTGGATGATTTGGATGGGATAATAGCTTTAAATAACGAAACAATTGAATATCACTTTAATAGATTGAATCCGAGTGGCTTTGTGATTTGTGACGAAGAAAATGAATGTGAAGATGGTAGAATTTTAAAATTGCCTTTAAAGAATACTGCAAAAAAAATGGAGAATATCAAGGCTTTCGGCAGTGTTGCTTTAGGTGCAGCAATAGGATTGCTCGGTATGAAACTAACGGGTATTGAAAGAGTTTTTAACGATTTTTTCAATACTGAAACGGCAATTCAAAATATTTCAGCAGTTTTAGAAGGGAATAAGCTTGTTGAACCCAAATATGGAGTTGGTGCTGAAAAAGAGGATGAAAGTATTTTGATAAACGGTAATGAAGCTATTGCACTTGGAGTATTGGCTGCAGGATGTAAATTTTACTCTGCTTATCCAATGACCCCTTCCACCAGTATAATGAATTATCTGGCTTCAAAAATGATGGATGCTGAAATTGTTGTTGAACAGGCTGAAGATGAAATTGCAGCCATAAATATGGCAATAGGGGCATCTTATGCGGGGGTAAGGGCAATGACAGGTACATCCGGAGGCGGGTTTTCGTTGATGGTTGAGGGACTGGGGCTGTCCGGTATGCTGGAGGTTCCTGTGGTTATAGCCGAGGTGCAGCGTCCGGGTCCTACTACCGGATTTCCCACAAGGACAGAACAAAGCGATCTGAAATTCGTAATTTCAGCCTCACAGGGTGAATTCCCACGCATGGTTATTGCATTAAGAAATACGGAAGATGCGTTTTACCAGACTATAAGGGCGTTCAATCTGGCAGATAAATATCAAATGCCGGTTATTCTCCTAAGTGACCAGTTTCTTGCGGATTCAACTGTAACAACAAAACTGTTCGATTTTAACAACATTAAGAATACTAATTTCATAAGTACTTATGAAGATGTAGAAAATAAACCCTATAAAAGGTATGAAATAACCCCTACAGGGATATCTCCAAGGCTTATACCCGGCAAAATCCCCGGGGTAACTGTTCTTGTAGATAGTGATGAACACGATGAATATGGTCACATAACTGAATCTGCGCCTGTTAGAGATCAGATGGTCAGCAAAAGATTGCGAAAGCTTGAATTCTTGAAAGAAGAGATACAAGAGCCCTTGTTTACAGGGGAAGAGGATTGTGATGTTTTGATATTGGCCTGGGGGTCAACATGGGGTCCGGTAACTGAAGCGATACAGATGCTAAACGAAAAGAATGATAAAAAGTACGGAGCTCTTGTTTTTGGGGATATTTGGCCTCTACCGACAAAACTGCTTATAAAAAAATCTAAAAAAGCAAGAAAAATCGTTAATGTTGAACAGAATGCAACAGGGCAGCTTGCTTCACTTGTTTCGGAAGCGACAGGTATATTCTGCGATTTCAGTGTTCTAAAATTTGACGGACG
>JAUSIA010000194.1 GCA_030648225.1 Ignavibacteria bacterium
TTCTTTATATTGTCATAACAGCTTGGCTTTTCAGTATATTGGCAATATTGAATAAGTTGAGGATTTGAAGGCCTCAAAAAGCAGGCTTTCACACTGGCACACTCTCTAAACTGGAACCCGCATTCCTCCCCGTTTATTCTATTATCGTTGCAAGATTTTTCAATAGTTCTATAATCTTCTCCCGAAATTAATCCATATTCCAACGAAGATTCGGCATGCTGGCATAAATTCCAAGCATTACAGCCCCATAACGGCGTGCAGCCCCCGCCTCCTCCTCCACCGCCTCCGCCGCCACCGCCAGTATCAGAAGGACACAAAACATTTTCAACAGTTATATTCCACCAAATAGAATCATTCAACAATCCATCAGTTATTTCAGCAGTAACGTTATGATTCCCTGAAACACCGCACCCAAAAGTATATACAAACTCGTCTATAAAATTACCTGAATTGTATTGAGTAAAATTCCCATCAACGTACCAATAAGCATCGGGAATAGTTCCGTCAGGATCATACTTTGTAATATTAAAATAGTTTTCAAGAGTCCCGCTAATATTATAGTTCAAAGTTAAAGGATAATAACTCTTTATCGTCGGTGCCCTATTCTCATCAGTGATTGTAAGAATAAAAGAATCACAAACAGTGTAAGAATCTCCCGTCTGCCCGCAATATTTTAAAATATCTTGATGTTTATTTGTCAATCCAGTATCATTAACACAAACCTTAACATCATAATTTCCCGAAGGGGTCTGATTGTTTGCCGTGAAGTTAATAAAATCATGAGTAGAGTTAGAGCTTATATTAAATAAATTAATCCTATCTCCTAAAGAATTTGTAATAGACAAATTAATTGTCAGCCCCCCATAATTATACATATCATATTCAACATCCATCACATTAATTATCTCAAAAAGGGTTGAATTATCCCCCTGATTCCAAACAAGAGTCTGCACGGGCAAATTACCCAAAGTTGGTTCATTATTTATTTCTATAACAACTATATCCGTCAATTTTGAATCTGAATGGTGAGTAGAATTATAATTATCGACAACGGAAACAGTCGTTGGGAAAAAACTCCTAAAACCCAAGTTAGCCCCGCCAATAGCCGATTTATCCAAAAACAGTGAAACTATTTGAAAACTTGTATTTGTTCTGTACTGTCCTGATGGAGATACAAAAAATAAATTGTTGCTGTTTATTGAAGCCGACAGCTCATCTTCATCCAAATCAATCGCATAAAAATCGTACAATAATTGAGTTTCCTCGCAAGCATATATAGTAGAATTAACTCCATAAATTAAAGGTGCCGTATTCGGAACATGTACGTAAAAAGTAACATTATCTCGGACAACCTCACTTCCTCGTGATGCTTTCACAAATACCTGATTCCACCATCTAACTGCATTGAAAGTTGTATTCGGAATAAACGCGACATTTTCATAAACCCATTCATTATGCCTGTAATCCCAAAGAGAATAATCAAAAGTAAGTTTTGAGAGATTCTCCTCGTTAGTCGTCAAATTTAAGTCAAATGGATATGTCCCAGGAAAAGCAAAACTATAATTTTCTCCCTCGATTGGAGCAGTGAGATTAATCTCCAACGGAACAAGTATTTCGAAACTTATGAGGCCTGTAGCAGAAATGTCTCCCGTAACATGAGATTTTGATGAAAATAAAAAAAGTATATAACTATTTAATAAAATGAAAGCGAGTAAAAGAAAAATCACAAATAACCCGGCTAATTCAACCTTCTTCACCCTGCCTCTTTTCATGAGCAAATAAGTATAAATGAATATAAAAACTTAACCTCTTTGTTAAGTCAAGTTCATAACTTAACATTCTACAGTTTAATTCCTTCAATAATATACAAAAAATAAATAGAATTAGCTGCTCATTTCATTCTCAGATTTGCTATTAATTGTTAATAATAAAATACACGATGATAGGAGTGAGTAATTTTTTATGTTAAGATTGCTGGTTTGCTTTACACTCTTAATGATACTGTCAAGTTAGTAAGACATAATCCAAACTTGCGGTTTTACAAATTGCTGTTCACTTTCATTCACAGATTTAATTAACATTTTAATAAATTCATGACGAGCCGAGCGATTTCACGAGGCTAACTTTTTATTAATAATCAAGTGGGGTCGCGAGTAAGTGCTGGGAGTATAATTTTGCATAGAAATAAAAGCAATCTTTAATGTTATTTAAATTAAAACAGCGATATCTCCTTAAGCTGGCAGTATCCCTCTTTCAACCTCTTAATATATTACGCCAACAAGAACAGATTCTATTTGTTCAAACCTTATCTTATCTTCTTCAGCATTATTATTGTCACCTTTAGTAATAAAATAACCTCCATCTTCATCGCTTCCAATTTCAACCACCCTATGGGCAATCAAAATACCTTCTCTTCTAAATGTAACCACATCTCCAACATGAATATCTTCTTTCGATGCCGGAATAATCTCGATTCCTATAGCCCCATCTCCAAAAAGAGGAGCCATACTCTCAGAATCTGCATACCGAGTCAAGATAGGATTTTTCACATTAATCACAACCTTATCGTCAGAAGCATCAATATCTTCTTCATTAATGCGGCTTGAGGGAGCATTAATTTTCTCTTCGGTGAAAAACCCAGTCAAACTAAAATTGTTCAAAGACAAAATGGAGAATAGCAATATACCAAAAATTATTGCAATTAAAATTATTTCAACCTTGTAAGATTTTTCCATAGCCAAAGTTAATATGACTGGCTTATAAAGGTTTTTATGATAAAAAAGAAGTGCTTCCGCCAGATTTTATGCTTAGGACTAACTTAACTGCACTAAGCATGGCGAGTTATCAATGATAAAATTTTTTATGCTTTTGGGGATAAATTCCAGCCATCCCAATTTTTTATCCAGTATCTGTTACTAATTCCAAATTTCTTACAAACCGCACAATCATCAAAATGCCGCGTGGAAGGATGGCAGAAAGATGTATACCTTATAATGTTAACAAATTCTTTATGAGTCATTTCATCTACATTAAGATTATCTTTAATAGCGATTAATTTATTATAACATTTCCTTCCAAATTCTTCTTGTTCTGAATCTATTTTTCCGCATTTAGCGCAGAAATTGCCAAAATACCAATTTATTAAATGTTGAATTTTTGCCGGCATTTTAATAGCAGCTTTTGTTTCCCTTTTTCTTTTTTAGCTTATTATAATATTCAGGGTAGTTCATCTTTATTCTCTCAAGCTTCATTTTAATATATTCTTTCTTGCATCTGTCTGAACAAAATAGCAGGACTTTCTCGCTCCTGAATTGAGGTGATAACCAAATTCCAGAATCAAACTCTTTACGGCAGGTTTTACAAATTTCTCCCATTAAATGCCTCCATTTTCCTGCATAATTTTCATATTTAATCCCAAGCGACTTTTGATATATTTGCAACAAATAATTTAGCATTATTCAAAGAATCTTCAGCAGGCGTTTTATTCGCCTGGGCAATTACTTGATAGGTAAAGTTTCCTCGTTTCCATTTTTCATCCTTAAATATTTCAAGCAGATCACCGGCTTTAACTACAAGATCAGTATAAATTTGCAATAGCTTCTTATCCAGAAATCCTGTTTTAACAAAAGTTTTATCGAATAAGCTGTAAGTCTTCTTATGTATGCTCGGTGAAGATGTTTTAATATTCTTTGTTAGAAGAATTGCTTTTGCAGCATAGAATATTGCATAGTAAGAATGTGATATAACTGAACTGTAGAAAGTTGCATCTCGGGGAATATTAAAATCTTCTTTGGATCTTATTTCTTCGCTTAATCTTTTCAGAGATTCGGCAGCAAGAATTTCATTATTGGCTCTTTTGATGTATATTTCAACCTGTGAATCCATTTTTAACTGCCTCCGAGATTATATTATAATAGCCTTCCCCGCCAAATAGGATTAGATTTTTATTTGCTATTTCTTTCCCATAATTTGCCCCTTTAGTTAACAGCATGTTCAGGAACTCTGAATTTTTAAATACATATAAATGTATTGGAGGTATGTTTAACTCGCAATCTTGTTTAAGTTCAGCATAAATCCTTTTTGGCTCAAGAGTATCATCACATATAATCGTTATGTCAATATCAGAATTTTTCTTTT
>JAUSIA010000209.1 GCA_030648225.1 Ignavibacteria bacterium
GACATCCATCTGCATCTACAGGTGCACCTTTAGGAGTATCAGGACATTTATCACTATTATCATATACTCCATCTCCATCAGAATCCGGGCATCCTAATTCATTTACTTTCTGGCCTTTAGGTGTATTAGGGCATTTATCTATTCTATCAGGAACTCCATCACCGTCGGAATCAATTGTACAACCGGTTTCATCCACTTCCATACCTGGTTCAGTGTTAGGGCATTTATCCAGATAATCCGGAACACCATCTCCATCTGCGTCTAAAGGACATCCAAAGTCATCAACTAAAACTCCTGCAGGAGTTTCCGGACACTGATCTTTAGAATCAACAACTCCATCACCATCAGTATCAACTTCTGCAAAGAGAGAGTATGCAATTCCTACTCGTGTATGGAGTATATAATCATTGCTGCCAGTTGGGGCAACAGCGTCTAAATTATCATTCGGACTGAACTGAACACCAAGATTAATATTTGCATTTATTGATTTTGAAAGTAAAAATCGTAACCCACCTTCCAAATGGTAATTCACTTCAGTAACCGGGAAATCTCTTTCGGCATTAAGAGGAAGCGCATTATCATTATTATCCCTTGGATTAAACCACAAATGCGAGGCTCCTATGAAAATATAAGGGAACACTGCATCTCCTACTGAAAAATTATATGAGAATCCTCCACCCAAATCAACAATATTTGTTCTGAATTGATCAGGGGATTGAATAGGGGTTAGATTGTTATCTTTTCCTCCAACATACCCCGCATTCATAAATGCCCGTATACCAAAAATTCCTGCTGATGTTGTAGGGAAAAAATATTCTAATAATCCCCGTCCTTCTATTTGGGGTTTTAGTTCATCATAATCTGTAACACCCCAGGCAAAACCAGCATCTACTCCAAACAGTAAAGTGCCTGAAAAAGCATGATGTTTAATATTGGATTTTACTTGAGATTGAATACATGAAGTGCTTATAAGAATAATAACAAAAAAGTAAAATATTTTTCTCATTTTTTTCCTCTTAGATTTTATAGTTATTACTTAAACCATTTGCATAATAACTATAATTGGAAAGTATTGACGTGAGGATAATTACAAAGAAAAGGGGATGTGTTTAATTTAACAGGTCAGAAGATAATCCCCATTTTTGATGATTAATTTGAACCTTTTGCACTTAAAATTATTTCAATAAAAGAATTTTTTTTGCTACAATACCCTCTTTAGTTTTCAAGATCACAAAATAAGTTCCGGAAGTTAATTCTTCAGCATTAAATCCAATTTCATATTTTCCCGGTGAAAGATGTTCCTTTAGTAAAGTTCTTACTTCTTCTCCTAAAACATTAAATACCTTTAATTCGACTTCTGAAGAAAAAGGTAAAATAAACCCAATGGTAGTTTCAGGATTAAACGGGTTGGGATAATTAAATAATAAAATGTGGTTTTCAGGAACAAAGGGGTTTTCATCTATAGAAACCGGAAAGAGTGTTATCTCAAGATTACCAATAGTTGTATTAACCGAATCTATAGTAAATGCTGAACTATAACCATCATTATATCCTATTTTCTGTGCAACGAGTTTGTAATCTCCATAAGGAAGAAATGGGATATTAAAATTTCCGGATTGAGATGTAAAAGCATAATTAAAAACTGAAGTATCATTATTTACTGGCTGGGCATAAATAATCACATCTAAAATTGAATCTCCCGATCTTGTATTAATACTTACCGAACCTAAAGCATTTCCACCGCCTAAAGAAGAATCTCTCGGCATAAAAATGTGGAGATTATTAATTCCGGAATCTATATAAACAGAATCTGCATTCTGCCAGAAAATCTGTGAGACACCAGATGAGCTATAATAGGAAGGGACAAAATAATCCGAGAATGATTGGATATAATAGTAACCTGGTTCAATAATATTATCTATCTGGTACAAACCTGCTCCATTTATAAAAGCAGTATAACTTCCGCTGGTTATTCTGTTTGAGCCGCTTGAAATTTTAGTAGGAGTATGATTACCATTCCTTACAACAACAATACCTTTATACAAAGGAGTACCGGACAGCGAATCATAAACTCTACCGGAAACAGAATTAGAAGTTATTTCTTCCTTTGGCAGAATAATATTTGCTGTTTTTACAGAATCATCTTCAAGAAGAACAAACTCTGCATTAAAGGGATCAAATCGCTGCCCGAAGAAAGTAACATAGTGCGAATCCTTCTCTGCAGCTATTGTGTATGAACCGGGAGGAAGAATTGCGGAATAGTATCCATACTGATCTGTGTTGGTGGAATGAATTATATAATTGCCTTCATAAAAAAAGTAAATGTTTGTATTAGGTACTGGTGAAATACTATCGGTTACAAATCCATTTATCCTTCCCTCACCAAAATCATCATCCCAGTAATCAATCTTAATTCCTATATCCTCCATTCCATTTATGCTGTTACTGTAAACATACATTGTGTCTGAAGTATCGGAAGATGGTACATAGTAGTACCCCGCAATTATGCAGTCCATTTTTACCGTATCCCCTGGCTCAATATAAAAAGGGAATGTATATGGGCTATCAAATCTAACATAATACAGGTTATTGTTATAAACTACAGAATCAATCCATAATAACTGAGTTCCCTCATTAATAAAATAAACATTCTCCAGTCTGCTGAAAGTATCTTCAAACTTCATATCATCAGGAGTAATTTCTAATTCCGGCTGGGCATAAACATTTGCTGAAGCCAGAAATGCAAAAAGGAATACCGCATTACGAATAAAAATCATATTGTTAAAGTATCTTAGAATCATTAAACTATAAGTAAGTAATTTTTAATTAAAGTGACACCCTAAAATTTGAGTTCCGATAGATTAAATTACATAAATTTTACTCAAAAAGAGCTTGATTCTCTGTTTAACTCTGCACGGAAGGGGGATTCAAAAGCATTCAGTGAACTCTCAGTTTATGTAAGAAATATTTCCTTCAGCTACTTCAATTCAAAGCACAGGC
>JAUSIA010000219.1 GCA_030648225.1 Ignavibacteria bacterium
TTTTGCTTCTATAGCAGAATGGATATCTTCATATTCTTCATTCTCAGGCTTCCATGAACCTTCTTTAAACAGTAGCCAAATAAGATTTAAACCATTAACTATTTTTTCAGCTTCTTCACTAGTGAGGATTTTTATTTTTGCAAGCATTTCTACATGAGCTTTGCTTACTTGTATATCTTCCTCGATTAAATGGATATCGAAAGATAATGAAGAAGAGAATTTTAATGCTGAATTGTTGAACTTTTCTTTAAATCTTCCGCCCCAGAGCATAACTACTTAGCCTCTTCGATGAGAGAATTTTTAACTAAGGTCAGCATTTTGTACGGAAGTCCATATATTTTTAAGAAACCGTCAGAAGCTTTATGATCAAACGTATCATCAGCAGTATAAGTTGCAAGTTCTTTATTATATAAACTGTAGGGTGATGTTCTTGATAATACGGTTATATTTCCTTTATATAATTCTAAAACAACTTTGCCGGTCACCGTTTCCTGTGTTGAATCTACAAATGCCATTAATCCTTTGAAGAGCGGTGAGTACCAGAGACCATCATAAATTAAATTAGCAACTTTGTTGGAAATATCCTGTTTATATCTGAATGTTTCTTTATCCAGAACTAATTTTTCAAGTTCATAATGTGCTTTGTGAAGAATTACCGCAGCAGGTGCTTCATATACTTCTCTTGATTTGATTCCAACAACTCTGTTTTCAATCAAATCCATTCTGCCAATACCATGCTTCCCCCCTATTCGGTTTAACGTTTTAACAAGCTCGGCAGATGAATAAAAACAATCATTTAGTTTTATTGGTACACCATTGTCAATTTCAATTAGAATCATTTCCGACTCCCGTGGTGCTGACTTAGGATTTGTAGTTAATTGATAAGCATCTTCGGGTGGTTCTATACCTGGATCCTCAAGTACACCGCACTCGATTGCAATTCCCCAAAGATTTTCGTCTATAGAGTAAGGAGACTTCTTTGTTACTTTTATTGGGATATCATGCTCTAATGCATAATCAATTTCTTCCTCCCTGCTTTTAAATTCCCAGAATCTTAGTGGAGCAAGAATATTTAAATGCGGAGCTAAAGATTGTATTCCAACTTCAAATCTTACCTGGTCATTGCCTTTACCTGTGCAGCCATGAGCAACGGTATCGGCTCCTTGAGCAATAGCAACATCAACTAATAATTTGACCAACAGCGGTCTTCCTATTGCTGTTGCCATCGGATAAACACCTTCATATAAAGCACCGGCTTTTAATGCTTTAAAAGCAAAATTAGATATAAACTCTTCCTGCAGATCAACTATGTGAGCTTTAGCTGCGCCCGTCTTTAGAGCTTTCTCTTCAAGCCCGTCCAATTCTGCTGTGGGACCAAGTACTCCTGTAACTGTAATGATATCAGCATCGTATTTGTCACTAAGCCATTTAACCATTACAGAAGTATCAAGTCCCCCTGAATATGCAACAGCTATTTTTCTTCTGGGCATTTTTTAGTTTTTTCTTTTAGTTTATAATTCATTTTTGCTTAATTCTCATCTAATTCATTCATCATCTTTTTAATCATATTTACAATAACAGGAATATTTTTATGGCTATCAGGCATAACCAATACAGTATCGTCTCCACCTACAGTACCGATAATTTCCTTTCTATTAAGCCGGTCAATAAAGTGAGCCACTCCTTGTGCTCTGCCAGCAATTGTTCTTACTACAATAATGGATTCATTATGATCGACACTCAGAATTTCATAACTAATCAGCTTAGCAATTTGTTTCCCTGTTTCTTCCGGATTAAGTATGTACCTGATTCCGCCGTTTGCAACGGTTCTAATTACTCCAAGTTCAGCAAAATCCCTGCTCAATGTTGCCTGAGTTACGGAAAAACCCTCCTCTTTTAACTTTAGTGAGAGTTCATCCTGGTTTGAAATATCATAATCACCTAAAATTTCCTTAATCCGGTTTTGCCTTCTTAATTTTGCAGACATGTTTATCCTTCAAGATTATTTAAGATTGAAGAAAATACCAACATGAATTTTGTAATTTCTTCTTCAGTTATGATGAAGGGAGGAAGTATTCTAATCACTCTATCTCCCGAAGTACCCACAACTACTCCTTCTTCCAATAACTTAAGTGCGACCTCTTTAGCATTAGTTGGTTCGTTAAACTCAACACCAATCATCAGTCCTTTTCCTCTTACATCTTTTATTAAAGGATGATGGATATTTCTTATTTCATTTTTAAGTTTTTTCCCAATTATAAAAATATAAGCTAGCTGATCTTCCGTAAGTAAATCAATTACAGAATTAGCGGCAGTGATAGCAACAGGGTTGCCACCAAATGTAGAACCGTGAGAACCTGGGGTTATACATTCTGCAACCTCATTAGCACAAATCACTGCGCCAAGAGGAAGACCGTTTGCTATTCCTTTTGCAAGTGTGATTATATCGGGTTTAATTTCTTCCCACTGGTGAGCAAACATTTTTCCTGTTCTCCCCATCCCTGATTGAACCTCATCTACTACCAGCAGTAAATTATTTTTATCACAGATTTCTTTTAACTTTTTCAAATAATTATCTGAAGGAACAATTATTCCTGATTCACCTTGTATCGGCTCAATCATTATTGCTGCTGTATCGTGATTTATCGAGTTCTCGATTGCTTCGAAATCATCATAAGGAACATAAACGAATCCTGGTGTTAACGGGAAGAATCCATCCCAAAGCTTATATTGCCCTGAAGCCGAAAGACTTCCAAAAGTTCTTCCATGAAAACCACCAAGTGCAGTAATTATTGTTGATCTACCATTTCCCCATTTACGTACAAACTTTATAGCGGCTTCATTTGCCTCCGTTCCTGAGTTACAAAAGAACACATAACCTAGTCCTGATTGTTCTGCTAATTTGCCTGCTAAAATTTCCTGTCCGGAGGATTGAAATAAATTTGATGTATGCCAGATATTTTCTATTTGTTCTTTAACATCTTTTAGTATTGCAGGATGCGAGTGTCCAAATCCTGTTACTGCAATACCGGAAAGAAAATCTAAATATTCTCTCCCGGAATTATCAAATAGATAAGCGCCTTTCCCTCTTATAAATTCTACATTATAACGGGAATAATTATTTAATAATGCAGAAGAAACTTGCCCCGATAGAGTCGGGGGTTCAGCCTGCGATTGTTTTTGATTCAACAATCCATGTTCCTTTCAAATTTTTTTCAAATACTAATTCTTTGAAATTTTGATTAGATAAGTCGTTTCCAATCCATACTTTATGAATTCCATGTTTTATTAATTCAAGGCAGCTTTGAAGTTTTGGAATCATGCCATCTGTAATTTGCCCAGTAAGTATGCCTTCATTAATGTCTGTCTCATTTACGACAGTATGCAAAGTGCCGCTCAGTTTAACTCCACATATGTCAGATAAGAAAAGAACTGTATCCGCTTCGATTGCTATAGCTAATTCTTTAGCAAATATATCGGCATTAATATTCATGAGATTTCCTTCTTTGTCTCTGCAAACAGAAGAAAATACGGGAACGATTCTGTTTTGCATAATTGAATAAAGCCAGTTTTTATTTCCACTTAAAACCGGAAAGCCAACATAACCTAAGTTCCCGTTAAAATATTCTGCAGTAAATAAACCGTTATCAATCCCTGTTAATCCAATTGCGTTTATCTTACTTGTCTGTAGCCTGCTTACTAATCTTGCATTTAACAAACCTGCCTGAACCGCTGCAACAATCTCCATCGTACCTTCATCAGTTACTCTTTGTCCATTATAGAATTTGGATTCATATCCCATTGCCTGGCACCACTCGGATATTTTTGCCCCAGCACCATGCACAATAACTAACGCATCAAAAGAATCCTTTAGCTCTTTGATAATTTTTATCCAGGAATCATTTACAAAAAGATTGTCAAGTGCCTTACCGCTCAGCTTTAATAGAACTGTTTTCATTATAATCTCTTTTTCTTATTAAGTTCTGTAACCGGCATTTATTTTTACATAATTCTCGGAGAAGTCACATGTCCACCAAGTAGATGATTCCTTCCCTTCATTAAGATCAAGAAAAAGAGTTACTTCACTTTTATTCAGTACTCGTTTTACTTCATCTTCACTGAAACCAGCATTGTAATTAGGTAAAAGAACCGGTAAATCATCGAACTTTATGGTTACTTTGTCAGGATTAAAATCCACACCACTATTCCCTGCAGCTGCAAGAATTCTTCCCCAATTAGCATCATTACCATTCATTGCTGTTTTAACTAACGGAGAATTTGCCACTGCTTTTGCAACAGCATTTGCGTCTTCCTTTGTTTTAGCATTATTTACAGAAACTGTAATTAATTTTGTAGCTCCTTCGCCATCGGCTACAATCGCTTTTGCCATCTCGGAACAAATTGCAATTAATCCATTAAGGAAAGTAGAATAGTTTTCAGTCCCCTCATTAACTTTAATCT
Organism: Ignavibacteria bacterium; assembly: GCA_030648225.1. Lineage (GTDB taxonomy): Bacteria > Bacteroidota > Ignavibacteria > Ignavibacteriales > Ignavibacteriaceae > RBG-16-34-14. Next base: position 4,462 of record JAUSIA010000219.1, read on the forward strand.
TGGAAACTCCGTTTGCTAATAAGATAACCATATCATTTGTACTCGTTTCTCCATCCACAGAAATTTTATTAAAAGTTTCGTTAACGGAATTTGTTAATAATTTCTGAAGCACAGTATTTTCAATTGAAGCATCTGTCGTTAAGAATGCAAGCATAGTAGCCATATTTGGCATTATCATTCCGCTTCCTTTACAAATTCCTCCGATTATTACCTCCCCTTCCTGTAATTGAACTTTAACAGCAAAAGATTTTTTCCTTAAGTCAGTGGTTAATATTGCTTCAGCAGAATCATCTCCTCCATTCTCAGATAATTCAGGGATAATTTTATCAATTCCATTTAACAACTTGTCAATTGGAAGTTGCAGTCCAATTACTCCGGTTGAACTTATAATTACTTCAGTAGGATTGATAGATAATTTTTTTGCCAGATAAGATTGCGACTCAAGAGCATTTTCAAAACCTTTAGTCCCTGTGCAAGCATTAGCGTTGCCGGAATTAACAAGTATTGCTCTTACTCTATTTTGTTGCTTAATTATATTCTTTGAAATAACATTTGGTGCAGCAACAACTTTATTTAAAGTGAAAGTTCCCGCAGCAAAGCATGGAGTATCAGAATAAATTAAGGCAAGGTCCTTCTTCTGTTTTTTTATACCGCAGAAAATGCCAGCAGATTTAAAACCCTGGACTGAAGTAATTGTACCTTCAGGAATGAACTGATACATACTTCAATTCCTTTCTGCGTGCCGGCAAAATCCCTGAAGTTTCATCCCAGCCAAATAATTTATTCATATTCTGAACAGCCTGGCCAGAGGCACCTTTCACAAGATTGTCAATCGCAGCAGTAACTATCAAAACTTTCCCTTTTAATGAAATACTTATATCGCAAAAGTTAGAATCAATAACCCACTGGAGTTCAGGAGGATTATTTCTTAATCTTATAAAAGGAGATTGATAAACACTTTTATAAATCTCTTCAATATTTTCTTTTTTTATCTCTTCGGATAAATGAATTGATGATGTAGTGTAAATTCCTCTTGCAGAAGGAAGAAGATGAGGGGTAAACGAAAAAGGTGAATGAAATCCATTCTTGTAAAGCTGTTGAAGTATTTCAGGTTCGTGCTTGTGATCATTAATATTGTAGGCTTTCACATTGCCGTACATCTCAGATAAAAGAAGATCAGCTCTTGAAGATTTTCCGGCTCCGCTTGTCCCTGAATAAGCGATACAGCTTACACTTATAATTTTATCACTAAAATCTGGTATTATAGGTAGAAGTGAAAGAAGTACAGCAGTTGGATAGCATCCAGGATTTGAAATTAACTTTATTTCAGTATAATTAGTTGAAGGATGATCGGCTAACCCGTAAACCTTTTCCTTCAACAGGTACGGAGAGGTATGAGTATATTTATACCACTGAATATAAAGTTCCTCAAAATCTAATCTGTAGTCTCCCCCAAGATCAATAACATATTTGTCTTTACTCGTTAATATGGGTACATACTTTAATGCTTCTCCATGGGGAAGTGCTATAAAATATAAATCATGTTCATAAGAAATATCTTCAATAGATTTTATTTGGAGATTATCCACATATCCATCAAGGTCAGGAAAAATTTCATGTAAATTTTCTCCTGCAGTAGTCTTTGCATAAATCTGGAAATCCTTTATAAAAGGATGAAGAGTCAAATATTGAATTAATTTTTTCCCCGTATATCCTGTTCCACCTATTATACCAATTGAATGCATGTTTACCCTTAAACAATTAATAGAAAAAATTTAATAGAATTGAAAAGTAATGAATTGGTTTTAGCTTGGCCCGCTAGGGGCGCCTCCAGATAGAAAGAAGGGAAAGAATTTCTTTGAAAAGAATTAAATAAGATGATTCATTATGTTGTTTTTTATTTTTCATTGGTGGTAAACATAAAAACAGAAAAAATTCCTGTCAACAATTTTTTGAATATGTTTTCAAATTATTTTCAATTATTGAATATTATTTCAATTATTATGTATAATTATTCAAAAGTATATCTATTAATAAATTCCTTTTTTGATTTCACTAACAAGTTCAATTTTGTCATTAAGAAGAATCACATTCACGCTTTTTTTATTAATCCATTCCGAAGTGATAAGTTTTTCAAAATTTATTTTACCTGTTATA
>JAUSIA010000072.1 GCA_030648225.1 Ignavibacteria bacterium
ATAATAATTTCATACTTTAAATTTTCCCCGGCTTTGTAGATTGAATGAATGAGATTCTGAAGGAACTCTTTTACGTTATAATTTACAATGATAATGGAAAGATCCACATTCTTACCTAAAGGCTTCCTAAAATACTTCTTAACCTTAACTTCCAAACCATGAATATAGCTTCACGCACAATCTTCCTGGACATCTTTGATTTCCCTTTAACACGATCAACAAAAATTATTGATATCTCTTTAATCCTAAATCCTTTTTTCCATGCTTTGAAAGTCATCTCAATCTGGAAAGCATAACCATTGGATTTTACTTTATCAAGATCAATAGCTTCCAGAACTTCTCTTCTGAAACATTTATAGCCGCCGGTTGCATCGTGAACCGGAAGTCCTGTAATAAACCGTGTGTAGTAATTAGCAAAGTAGCTCAGAATTAATCTTCGCATTGGCCAATTGATAACATTAACTCCTGTTAAATAGCGGCTTCCTAAAACCAGGTCATTATTTTCAATTGCTATAAGAAAATTTTCTATCTCTCCCGGATCGTGTGAGTAATCGGCATCCATTTCGAAAACATAATCATAGTTATTTTGTATTGCGTATTTGAATCCTGCAATGTATGCTGTACCTAATCCAAGCTTTTTTTCTCTTTGAATAATTTTTATTCTACTGTTAGACCCGGATAAATTTGAAATATAATCTCCTGCACCATCCGGAGAATTATCATCCACTACAAGGATATCAATATTATCATACCTTCCAAGAATATCTGGTATAAGTTTTTTTATGTTATCCAGTTCGTTATATGTTGGAATTATAATCAGAGATTTTTTATCTGTCATAAATGATTACCTGAAAGATTGCAAAGAGCAAAGTGCATAGAGCATAGGTATTATAATTTGAAGTTTTTAAAAATTCATTAATTCTAAGCTGTAAAATTGTTTTATTGCTTTCAGCCAAAGGCTGATCCGCCTCTGGCGGAAATTGTTAAATTGTTTTTTAGAAGAACAATTGAATGACTACTAATGACAATGAATGACCACTAATGACCATAAATAATTTACTTGCCAACTATTTTTCCATCTTCCATTTTCCATCCGTCTACGCCAAGGCTTCGCCGGATAAATTTTCCATCTTCCATCTCAACTATAATGTCCTTTTCCAAAAAGAACTACATAAATTGTTCTAAGTATAATTTTAAAATCCATTCTTAAAGACATATTCTCAATATAGAATAAATCATATTTCAATTTAATCTTTACATCTTCCAAAGTCTCATCATATTTATGCTTAACCTGCGCCCAGCCGGTTATACCAGGACGCACTTTAAGTCTTCTTTTATAATATGGAATTTCATTTGCCAGTTTCTCAACAAAGAATGGGCGTTCGGGACGAGGCCCAACAAAGCTCATTTCACCTTTAAGGACATTATACAATTGTGGAATTTCATCTATCCTGACTTTCCTTATAATTTTTCCGATACTCGTAATTCTCGGATCATCTTTCTGAGACCAGACAGGACCGGACATTTTCTCTGCATCCAAAACCATTGATCTGAATTTCACAATTGTAAAAACTTTACCATTTTGTCCGCACCTCTCCTGTGTAAAAAAGATAGGGCCTTTAGAATCAATCTTTATTGCTATTGCAATTACAAAACAAACGGGAAATGTAATTACTAAAATTAAAAGAGAAATAATTATATCAATTGATCTCTTTAATTTCTTCTCCCATTCCGGCATTAGCTGCGGCATTATATCAATAAGCGGTATACCGTAAATCTGGGAAGTTTTTGCCTGTCCGCTTAATATTTCATAAAGATCGGGAACGATTTTTATTCCAACATTTTTCTGATCGCACTTAGCAATTAATTGAATTAATATATCGTGATCATCTTTCTCCAGTGCAATAATAATTTCCTGTGCATTAACTTCATCAATAAGCTTTTCAATCTCACTTACCGATCCAATTATTTTAATATCCTTATAACCCTCCCCAAGGCTGTGACCGTTTGATGATACATAACCTTTAACATCTAAACCTAAGGCTTTATGCTGCAGTAATTGGTCATGAACATCTTTTGCCTTTTCATTGAAGCCAATGATTAAAACATTCTTTCTTCCAATCCCCCTTATCAAAAGATTACGCTGAAAACCTCTTACAAATAATCTTCCACTGCCTACTAAGAGAAGAAACATTCCCCAATAAATAAATATGAGAATCCGGTTAGGCGATGAAACACTATGAATATAATCATCAAGGAAGATCAAAGAGAACAAAATAAAAATACCGACAAAAGAAGCTTTAAAAAGGGTTGAGAGTTCATCAAATCTTGAAGAAGCGAACCAGGTGCGGTACATACCAACAAAAGTAAAGATGATAAGCCAATAAAAATAAACAACGAACATAGGAATCATAAATGCAGGCATGATAATAAGATCAAACCAACCAGATTCTACTCTAAAACCAAAGTATAAAATCCAGGCAAGATTGATGGAGAGGAAATCGATTGAGAGGATTAATAATTTTCCAGGTTTCTTATTCATCTTCTATCGGGGAGTTGATTGCCAGAAAGATGTCTGTTTTTTAAAGAGAAATTTAATTATTCCAATAAGCATAGCAACGTTTGTCATTACAAAATAAAAACTTATTAGTAATGGAGTAATCTGAATATTTAATTTCTTAAATAAATATCCGAAACAAGCTGATAAATAAAATATAACTTGTATTAAAAAGAAGATATTAAAAAAG
>JAUSIA010000073.1 GCA_030648225.1 Ignavibacteria bacterium
TTCATTAATTCATCCTGATCTTGGAATAACACTTGCAAGCCGGACAAGTAAATCAAGCAGGGATTATACCTCTAAGAAAGATTATGGTGAAGAAGATGGTTTGTATACTTTTGCAAAACAAAAAATTGATGAAGGATTTGATTATGTTTTGCTTGGTCATCTTCATCAACGGTGTTTCAAAGAATACAAAAATGGCTTTTATATAAACCTTGGTTCCTGGCTTGATACTCCTTGTTACGGTATTTACCAAAATAATAAGTTTGAAATAATAGAGTGGAATTTAAATGGCTAAAAGAAAAAATTCTGATACTGATTTAAAAAAATATTTCAACGATCCTTCTTACAGGAATAAGAAAAGATCATCCGGATTCTTTAAGAAAAAAAAGCCCAGACTAATAATTCTTTCGATAATCTCAGTTCTTTTTTTAGCATTAGTTATTTATATCATTAGTGGTTTGCCATCACTCGAAGAGTTAGAAAATCCAAGTCCGCAGCTTGCAAGCAAAGTTTATACTGCCGATGGTGAACTGCTCGGGCAATTCTTTATTGAAAACAGGATTGAAACCGATATTGACAGCCTTCCCCATTTTCTTATTGATGCTTTAATTGCAACTGAAGACAGGAAATTTTATGACCATTGGGGAGTTGATCTTTCACGTTTCTTTAAAGCAATGGTAAAGAACGTTTTTACTTTCTCAAGAGAAGGTGCTAGTACAATTACACAGCAGCTTGCAAAAAATCTTTATGATTTGAAATCTTCTGATGAAAATGTTTTTGATACAGGTATAAGAAAAATAAGAGAATGGATAACTGCAATTCAGATTGAAAAAAATTATACCAAGAAAGAAATATTGGAACTTTATCTCAATGTCTCTTATTTCGGAAGAAGTGCTTATGGTATTGAATCAGCTTCAAAAGTTTATTTCAATAAGAAATCAATTGATCTGACAATTCCCGAAGCAGCCTTATTTGTTGCTTTACTTAAGTCCCCTGTTATGTATGATCCTATTAAAAGAGTTGAGAACGCTGTTGCAAGAAGAAATCTAGTTATGCACAATATGGTTGTGACTGATAAACTAAGCGAGAGTGAATATGAAAAATTAAAAACACAGCCTATCAATCTGCCTTCAGAAAGGATTGGAGGAATTATTACAGAAGCACCTCACTTTATGGAGTATATAAGGCAGAAGCTTACTCCGATTGCAGACAGATATGGATTTGATTTGTACAGGGATGGAATAAATATTTACACAACTCTGGATTTCCGGATGCAGAGGATTGCAAACAGGGTTGTAGCCGAACATTTACTGGAATACCAGGCAATCTTTAATAAGAACTGGAGTTGGAAGAAAAATCAGGATGTTCTTACTGTTCTAGTAGATAAAGCAATAAAAAATAATCCTTTATATAGAACTGCCGCAGATAAAGAAGAAAAAGCAAGGATATATAATAAATTAAAATATGATCAGAGTTTTATAGATTCAGTTAAAGAAGCTGAAAGTACAGTTCAAGCCGGGTTTGTTGTTATTGATCCGGTTACAGGTTACATAAAAGCTATGGTGGGCGGCGAGAACCAATATTTTGGACGAGGATTAAATCATGTAACAGGAATAAAAAGACAACCGGGTTCATCTTTTAAACCAATTGTTTATACAGTTGCGATTGATAATGGTTATTCGCCTGCCTACACTCTTCTTAATCAGAAATTTAATTACAAAGGGTGGTCTCCCGAAAATTCAGATCGTGAGTACAGCGGTTACATAACTTTACGTGAGGCACTCGCTTATTCAGTTAATGTTGTTACAGGAAGATTAACAATAGGTGAGATTGCTCCACCAAACCAGGTAGTTAAGTATGCTCATAAAATGGGTATTAATTCTGAATTAAATCCTTATCCATCATTAGCTCTTGGAACCTCGGAAGTAAGTCCTCTGGAGCTCACATCCGCTTTTGGTACTATTGCAAATAATGGTGTTCATGTAGAACCAATTTCTATAATAAAGATAGAAGACAGAAATGGAATTCTTATTGCAGAATTCGCACCGGAATATACTGAAGCGATTTCTCCCCAGACTGCAGCAGTTGTAACTGATATGCTTCAGGATGTTGTTAATTACGGAACAGGTGCAGGGGTAAGAAGGTATTATCAATATCCTGCTGCGGGAAAAACAGGAACTACACAAAACTTCTCGGATGCATGGTTTGTGGGATTTACACCAAAACTTGTTGCAGGAGCCTGGGTAGGATTTGATGATCACAGGGTAAAGTTTACAAACTGGTATGGACAAGGAGCGAAAGCAGCTTTGCCTATTTGGGCAAAATTTATGGAAGCAGCTTATAAAGAATTAAATCTTCCGGTGGAATATTTTAGTCTTACCGGTGGTGTGGATACAGTAAGCTTTTGCAAAGAAACAATGAAACTGGGTGATACACGTTTAGCTACAGAAAATTGTCCTGAGATTGTAACTGATATAGTTCTCAGTAGAAATATTCCCCCTCATTGTGAAATTCATACAGATGGTGCAAAAATTAAACGTGAAGACAGAAAAGGGGATACGGGGTGGTGAGTTGAGAAAACATAGGGTTAAAAGCATAGTGCATAGGGCAAAGAACTTACGAAAAAATCTTTGTTAGAAAAAATTGTAATCTATATACTCTATGCTCCATGCTCTTTGCACTATGCTAAAAGTTTCTGTTTTGTTTTAGTTTGTTCATTGTTCATTTTTAATTTTTTCATTTTTTCAGCCATAGGCTGATCCGCCTTTGGCGGAAATTGTTTCCGCCCGGATGGTGAAATTGGTATACACGCTAGCTTCAGGAGCTAGTCCGAGCAATCGGGTGGGGGTTCAAGTCCCCCTTCGGGCACAAAGAGCAGGTTCTTCCAAAGGAATCCCTTTGGGAAAGTCCTGTTCCGGGCACTTCAAAAGGAATAATAATAACATTACAATATCTATTCTTATAAAAATTAATCTCCCCAAAAAAATCTTCATAAATCCAATCATTTTATTACACGTAATTGTTTTTGAGTTTAAAAAAAATCATCATCTTGTTATGTAAATTTTTTTAAAAAATTATCAGAAGGGAAAAATGAACCAGGGAAATAAACCCAATCTGTCGGATTCTTCATCAGGATTTAAACGCGAGCTAGGTTTATTCGATTCTACAATGATTGTCATTGGATCAATGATTGGTTCAGGTATTTTTATAGTAAGTGCAGATATTGCACGCACTGTCGGTTCAAGTGGTTTGCTTCTTTTAGTTTGGTTTGTGACTGGGGTAATCACTCTTATTGCCGCTTTAAGCTATGGAGAACTTGCTGCAATGATGCCTAAAGCTGGAGGTCAATATGTTTATTTGCGAGAGGCATATAATCCTTTAATTGGATTTTTATATGGATGGACTCTATTCTTAGTTATACAAACAGGAACAATTGCTGCTGTTGCAGTTGCATTTGCCAAGTTTACCGCTGTTCTTATTCCATGGTTCGGTACAAATAATGTTCTGTTCACTTTATTGGGATTAAAAATTTCAGCTGGTCAGCTTCTCGCTATCTTAAGCATTATTATTCTTACTTACATAAATATATGGGGATTAAGAGAAGGAAAGATAGTACAGGATTTTTTTACAATTACAAAAGTTTTTGCTCTATTTGGGTTAATATTATTCGGATTATTTATCGGTTCTAATGCAGAAGCTATCAGTGCAAACTTCTCACAGATCTTGAAAGGAGAATGGCTGCATATTTCAGGTGGAAAGATTGAGTGGGTAGAATCTCTTTCAGGATTTTCTATTGTTGTTGCAATTGGTGTTGC
>JAUSIA010000231.1 GCA_030648225.1 Ignavibacteria bacterium
GATTTACCGGGACATGATAGAAATGCGAATTATAACTTAATTTATTCGGAAATATCTACGGGGTGGGTAGTACCGAAAGAACTACGAAGCAGATGGAAACTGATTTTAGGGGATTCAAAAATTGAGCTACCACGCCTGCTAAAAGAGATTACAAAGATTGATGTATTCTTCCATGATAGCGATCATTCATATGAAAATATGAAATACGAATATAATATAGTATTTCCATCACTAAAAAATGAGGGCATAATCTTGAGCGATGATATCCATAAGAACAATGCTTTCAATGAATTTATTAATCAACATAATTTGAGGGCAATTATTTTCAGCAAGGGAGGATGTTTAATAAAGTGATAAGTCAAATTTTATTTTGTAATCAGTTTGAAAGAAGAGCTTATAAAATCAGAAGCTATTAGACATATAGTTAACAAAGGATACTTTGGACAAAAAGATTATTTATCATTATTGTCAGCCAGGGTAGCAATAAATAGGAGTGTTGCTAAATACCTCAAGTATGAGAATAGCGAAAAATTAAAGTCTAAAGTAATAGAAAGAAAAATCTTTGTTGAATCATATAAAGGGAATAATCCTGCAGCTATCAGAATTAGAAATTTATTGTATGGTGAAAATTTGAATGTATTAGTACACGGGAGTATAGGCACTAGAGAAGAGAATTTTTACAGTGATTATGATGGATTAGTTATAATAAAAAATGAGTTATTTAATAGTAAAAAAAAATTGTCGGATGCCTGTTTAAAACTTCACAGATGTTTAAAAATATTATATCAATTTGATCCATTGCAGCACCATGGTTGGTTTATTTTGACAGAATCTGATTTAAAGAATTATCCTCAGACCTACTTCCCACATGAACTTTTTGAATTTTCTCGATCTTTACTTCCTGATAAAGGTCTTGAAATAGAAATTTCGTTGAAAGATTCTTACGATTATTTAGAGCCATTTAATAATCTTTCACAAGCAATCATGAAAAAGGTTGATAGTAAGAAACTTAAAAATCTTTATGCTCTAAAGGGATTATTGAGTCAATTCATGCTTCTTCCCTCACTCTACTGCCAGGCAAGGGATAAAAAAGGAATCTTTAAAAAGTTCAGTTTTGATGAAGCGCGGAAAGATTTTGCAGAGGATGAATGGGCTGTAATGGATATAGTCTCCGAGATTAGAAAGAATTGGCATTATGATATTAATGCTCTTCAGAAATGGATGTTGACAAGAACCAATAAATATTTTAGGCGATTTATTATTCCTTTCGCTGCCCCCTCAATACCTGCAGACATTAAGAGTAAATTAACTGATGATTTTTACAAACAAATGTATTCATTAACCTACGCTATGAGAGAAAAGCTTAATGTATCTTTATAATTTCCCTGTGTATAAGCCGGTTGAGTTTTATACCGCGGTAATTGAAAAAATAGTCGGGCATCTATCAACTACAAATGGAATAATATCTATATATCAAATCGGTGGAATAAACGATCCCGGTATCTCTGATCTTGATATTGTAGCGGTATTTGAGGATGGAGCTGTTGATAGGTCTAATCCATTAGTTGTTTTAAACAAAGAAGAAGGATATCTCTTTACTCATACTGTTTTCGGTATAAGTCGTTCTTTTTTGCCTAACCTTTCCGAATTCTCGCTTTTTAATTGTTTTACATATTTATGGGGTGAAAAAATTTTTGAGAATACTGTTAATGAAAAGTCTGAATCGGCAGAGTTAAAAGTACAAACAGGTCTTGAGTATTTATTAAACAATGTAATTGCCCGGACAATTGAATCATACTACCGCCTCTTGAGTATTAGAAATATTCTTCTCAGTGCGAAAGCAATTGAGTATGATCTTCTGCTGCTTAATCATTCGGATAATTCTGGACTTCAAAACCGTGTGGATGAGTTAAAAGAAATAAGACGGACATGGTTTTGTTCTGAATTCGACAGAAATGTTTTTTTAAGCTGGTATTCAAAGTTTAATAATGCTTTATTTAATTTTACCTCAGATGCCTTCAAGACTCAGCCGTTGTATCTTCCCGGCCATAAGTCATATAAGCTAGGAAGAAATGTAACTATTTCGCCCGGTAGCAAGTTTACTTATAGAAAGTTTGGATTTAGTTTGCCCCCATCAATTACTTCTATCAGCAGAAAAATCCGTAATGCAAATGGCCTGTTTAATAGATTTGAATTCAGAGTCCCTACAGCATCGCAAGAAAGAAGTTTCCTAAAAAATAGATGTATGTATTATAAAAAAATGATCAAATACAATAAGAAACATCTTCTTTATTACCTTACCCTATCAAACGGCATTATCAGCAAGGTCTGCTCATAAATATAAAATGAAAAAGTATCTTCATGTATGTGGCACATTTGCCCCTGGCGGTATTACAAGTTTTGTAAAATCAATTATGGAACAGAATTCTTACTATTCCACCCAGCATCGAACTGTCTTAGTATCGGAGAAAAATGCTCAGACCTCTGAGAATGTAGAAATTCTCGTATCAAGGTTTAATCCATTCAAAATGCTGAGATTTGCAGCCAGAGCCTCAAAAGAATATGAGAGAATTTTTATTCACTCCGCGGACTATCTGATTACTCTTTCATTTATCCTTTTCAAAGGAAATTATTTTTTATTTCAGCATGGAATGGCTGTCAGTTATGGTCACTTAATTAAAAAATTGTTAAAAAAAATTTGGTTCACAATTATACCTGTTTTACTTAATGCAAAAATTATCTGTTCTTCAGAATATGCATTTAACAAAACCAGATCTAAAGGGGTTCATTTATCTTCCTCAAGAAAACTCA
>JAUSIA010000234.1 GCA_030648225.1 Ignavibacteria bacterium
ATTTGCTCAAAGTTCATTTGAGCTTACCGGTAACCAGGGCTTTAATAATGAATCATCATCATTGTTGAACAGTTTTGAAATAAACCCATCAAACTTTTCTTTACTAAAAGATTGGGGACTTACTCTATCATACGGAAGTGAATTCTCTGATGAAATTAATTCCAATATTTATTTGCTTTCACTCTCTAAAAGATTTTCAAATCATTTTCTATCGGTACGTTACACTCCGGGTTACCAGAAAGATTTTTTGTTCAGCATGGGTGAATCAATAATCTTTGAAGACTCTACAACACAAACTCTTAATTCACATTTCAGCTATAAAGAGCTTTTTGGCTCGGGTTATTCATATAAATTATCAGATAAATTCAGCACAGGATTTTCTTTAAGATATTTTACCGAGGAATTCACTATTGAATCTGTCAGACCAATATTTGGTGATTCGGTAGATATAATAATAGAAAGTGAAGCTGAAAAGAATAATTTCTGGAAAGCTGACATTGGAATTAATTATTTCCCATCAGAAAGAATTTTATTATCTGTTTCATCTATTAATCTTTTTACTTTTGGTGAAACTAATCTTTCCGCTGAGAATGAGCAATTATCTTTAAAGAAAGATAAAGCTGCTCAGCTTGGAATTTCTTATCTGCCAATTAAAAAACTTGAGCTTAACCTTATTTATGAAACAACAAATTCTTTTCAATCAGGATTTAATACTTACTTTGATATTGGCAGCGGAAAACTTGGTGCGGGATTGACGGCTTTCCATGATAAATTTCAAACTCCTTTTATTGCAGGAATAATTCCGGCATTATCATATTCAAATAATTTATTCGGTGTTACATTATCCGGAGTTAAATATTTTTCAGACAGAAAAGAAATACAATCTTTTTCGGAATTCAGCCAGGATGGTCTGACTAATATTCTGAATAACAGGTATAGTTTTGATAAAGCAGTGCTTACTCTTACTTTCACATTAAATACAATAAAAGTTCAATCAGTTGAGCTGGCAGATGTCGAAATTATAAATGAAATTTACCCGACGCTTTCTCAACTTTACTTCGAGACACCTTTTGCAATTGGTAAAGTAATAAATCTTACGGAAGAACCTGTTTTGGTTAAACCTTATTCACGAATTGAGGGAATTAATTCAGATAATATTCAATCACCAGAAATAATAATCTCAGGAAATGATACGGTTGAAGTTAATTTTTTTACTTTGATTCCTGAATCTGTAAGTAAAAGTAAAACGGAAATTTCCTATGCGGATTTTTATGTCTCGGTTTCCGGTGATGAACCTGATGATCAACTTCAAAAAGCTGTTCTTGTAAACGGAAATAATTCCTGGGATGGTAATGTTTCTAATCTAAAATACTTTATAAAAAAAGATTTGAATTTTTCTTTGAACTACAGCAAAGAAATCTTAAGTAATTATAAAACACAATTGGATACTTTGCCAAACAATCTTTCAGATTTTTACAAAACTAAAATTATCTTTAATGCACTTATTAAGAATCTTGTTTACACTTCTGATCCAAGGGCATCTGCTGAATATGTTCAATTCCCAGGTGAAACTGTAAAATTAAAAGGCGGTGATTGTGATGATCTTTCTGTTTTGTTCTCTTCTCTGCTTGAAAGTGTTGGAATAGAAACTGCTTTGGTTGATTATAAAGCGGCTGAGGGAATCAGGCATGTAAATGTTCTGACAAATACTAAATTAAAACCGGAAGAATCGAATCTGATTACAGAAAATGATACAAGATATTTTTTAAGAAAGAATGAAAATGGAGAAGATGAAATCTGGATTCCTGTTGAAACAACTTCTTTAAATAATTTTGATGATGCATGGAATACAGGTGTTGAAAAATTTAATGATGAAGCTTTACAAAAACTTGGATTGGCGACAAGAGAAGTTGAAATAATAGATATTTATTAACGAGGTTTACAAAATGTTGAATGAAATGAAATCCCGCCTGTCTGCCGGCAAAGCAGGCTTTGCCGGAAAAAAATTATTGTTATTGATATTGATATCAGCCGGTTTAACACTTGCTCAAACATACAAAGTTGAAAAAGTAACCGGCTCAGCAAAAATCCTGAATTCAAATGATAAATGGATTAATGCTAAAGATGGAACTATTTTATCTCCAAATTCAATTCTTGTAACTGAAGAAAATTCCTCCGTTAAAGTTTCCGGGAACGGTATAAACTTTACGCTTAAGGAATCATCGGCTCTTTCTGTTTCCAGTCTTAAGCAGATGACTCTTGATGAATTGCTTCTTGCTCTTGCTATGGAAGATATGATGAACGCCCCAAGGAAAAAAGGAAACACCAATGGTAAAACAACAGCAGTATACGGCACTAAAGAAGGAGCGGCTAATAAAATTATTCTTTCAGATGATTTTGGGATTAAGAGACTAAATGGCGCTCTTCAGCTTGCTGAAAGTGGATTTAAAGAATCTGCTGTTGTAACCGCAAAGGAGATTTTCAGGAAATATCCAGAGACAAAAAAGAAAGCTGACTACAGAATTTACTTTGCAGATTTATTATATGAATTTGATTTGTATGAAGAAGCTTATGACGAGTTTACTTCAATTAATGAATTAGAATTATCTGATCAAGAAAAGTCTGAGGTTGAAAACAAGCTTTTGTTATTGAATAAAAGGATTGTTAATAAATAGTTTGAACGTATAGAGTTATAAAAGAGTAAAAGCATAGGGAATAATCTTAACCTGTGCTGATAAACTGTTAAAACAGTTAATGTATAATAGTTGTCTCTTCTTCATCACCTTGATAAATCAAGGTGTTAACCTTTTCTCTTTCATATTGTTACAGGTTAACACCTAACTTCAGTTAGGTGAAGAAAGCTAAGCAACGTAAATTTTGATAACCATTTTAATGGTTTACAAGCTATCAATTAAGTAATTAAAAAGAATAAATAATACTTACCCCGTTAAAAAAAGGTTGAATAGAAATATTACTTTTTTCTGTTTCAATTTCCTCTTCTTTATTTATTACATACATGCCGGCACCAAATCCCATCAATGCACCCCAAATAACATCAGATAAAAAATGCTGATTATTTATAACTCTTGCTGTGGCAGTTAATGTTGCCATACCGTAAAAACCTAATCTCGCCCAGAAATTATCAATTCTTTCTGCAAGCACTGTTGATAAAGCAAAGGCTACGCTTGTATGACCAGAAGGAAAAGATTGAAACTCATTGCTTGATTGAAAGCCTTCAAATGCCCACTCACCCTTTTCATAATAGGGACGTTGTCTGCCGGCTAAATATCTTATAGCAATTATACCCACACCTGAAATAGTGAGACTTTCGAATAATAATCTTCCGGTTATTCTTATATCATCATTTTTAAAAAGCAGACCGGCTGCATAAGT
>JAUSIA010000245.1 GCA_030648225.1 Ignavibacteria bacterium
TATTTAAGTAAATCGGTTTGGTTTAAATTTGTGATCTATATTAATATTCAAAAAATTTTGCGATACAAATCAAAAAAATTCTTCTGTGATTTACATTTTATTTCCGATTATTCGGCTTAATAAAATTTATCATTTTTCAAGCTTTATTCCCGACTATAATACCGATAAAGTCGGATGTTTGTGATTACTTGCAGAGCCTAGCTTTGATTAAATCCTTATTGATACAACTTGATTATGATTTTATCTTTGTAATGAATCAATTAACAAAAAACGAGGTAATTTTTGAAATCATTAACCAAAGCATTACTAATATTGGTAATGATATCACTGGTAGGATTCACTTATATAGCAAATGAAAAAATAATAATAGAACCAGTGATCAATTCTGAAATAGCAAATGTTAATAACGATGAATCTTTAATAAAAACATCTTTAGTTGAATATATAGATAAAGGTACTATGAAAGCCTCCTGGTATGGACCTAAATTCCATGGCAGGTTAACAGCTAATGGTGAAATTTATGACCAGATGGCTTTTACAGCAGCCCATAAAAAGATGAAATTCGGGACTATACTAAGAATTACAAACCCTAAGAATAATATATCGGTTGTTGTAAGGATAAATGACCGTGGTCCTTACACATTAGGCAGACAGCTTGATCTCTCAAAAGCTGCAGCAATAGAACTTAAAATGATAGAAAAAGGTGTTGCGAAGCTGAAAGTAGAAGAGATTACCCTTAAAGGTATAAACCTCCCGGTTATTACTTTTAACTAATGAATGGAAATAATTAGCTTAAGAGCCTCCTTAACGGAGGCTTTTTTGTTTTAAATGTAAAAAGAAGGATTAGAATTAGTAAATTTGCTATCATTTTATAATTAAAAACTTAAATAGTATTCCCGGTTGTTCTAAATGAAACTTAATCTTGGCTGCGGAAATGATGTTAAACAGGATTATATAAATCTCGATATTGTTGATTATGGAGGAAATCAGGTTCACGACCTGAATTCATTTCCCTATCCATTCGAGGAAAATACTTTTGATGAAGTTTATGCTTCACATGTTCTTGAGCATTTAGACAGCTTCCATAAAACTGTAACTGAGTTATACAGGATTTGCAAACCCGATGCAATTATAAAGGTTTATGTGCCTTTTTTTCTTAATACTAAATATTTTGGGGAACCGGATCATAAAATCCCTTTCTCAATAAGATCTTTTGATAATTATGAGTTTATAGGAAACCGGAAGCTGAAGTTTTATGAAAAATGGAAACTTAAACATCGAACAAATTACAAGGGAAAAGCTCAGTTTGAGGTTTTGGAAAAAAGATTTATTACCTCTCACTTTGCTGCATTAAAGTGGATGGATTTTATAGTTAATATTGAACCGGTTATTTATGAAAGATTCTTTGCGGGAATTTTCTCACCTGAGGAGGTTTACTTTAAATTAAAAGTCGTTAAGTAAAATCCTTTTATGGGGCTGAATCTGTAAAATCAAAGAACACAATTAAAATCCATTTTTGAAATTTGGCATTTTGAATTCACAATAATCTTACAAAACTCATAGAAATTTACGTTGAATAGTTAGAGGAAAAATTGCTAAATTTGAAAAATTATTACAGGAATTATAAGAATAAAAATGAAAAATATTCAAAAATTAATACTGCCTCTCCTGATTTTAATAGTAATTGCATTAGTATATTTTCTTTACTTTTCTCCGAAAGAAGGACTCGGTTCGTTTAGCGATTTTGATCCTAATAATAATGCAGTAAAAGATATTCGTGTAACTCTTCTTCAGGATCAGGGAATTAACAAAACAGCGGACGGGAGTGCAGTATTTTTTGTCTCAGATAAAAATAATACTGTTGTTCAGGTTAATGCTGATAAAATTCCTCCAGAACTTGAATCTGCGGGAACTGTTATACTTAAAGGGCATCTGAGTCAGGGTGGTTTTCATGCTCATGATGTAGTGATTGATTAATTGTATGAACAAATTTGGACTTATTTCTGGTTACAAACCTTCCGGTGATCAGCCGAAAGCTATTAAAGAACTTGTGGAAGGAATAAATCGTGGTGATAAATACCAGACACTTCTTGGAGTAACGGGCAGCGGAAAAACTTTTACAATTTCCAACATAATTAAAGAGGTAAATAAACCGACTCTTATTATCTCACATAACAAAACTCTTGCTGCACAATTATATTCTGAGTTCAGAACATTCTTTCCGAATAATGCTGTTGAATTCTTTATAAGCTATTATGATTACTACCAGCCCGAAGCTTATGTTGTATCAAGCGATCTTTATATTGAAAAAGACTTTTCCGTTAATGAAGAGATTGACAGGTTAAGGCTTAAGGCAACGACAGCTTTAATTGAAGGACGAAGAGATGTTATTGTAGTTGCAAGTGTAAGCTGTATTTACGGAATTGGTGCACCGCAAGAGTTTGCACGGCAAATTATTTTTTTAAGAAAAGGAGAAAAGGTAACAAGAAAAAAACTTTTACGGGATTTAATTGAAATTCATTTTGTAAGAAATGATACTGAATTCAGCAGGGGAACATTCAGGGCGAGAGGCGATGTTGTTGAGATAATTCCTGCTTATCAATATGAAGAAGCAATAAGAGCAGAATTCTGGGATGATGAAATAGAAAAGCTTTCAATTATTGATTCAGTTACAGGAGATGTTATTAAAGAAATTGAATCCACTGCTATTTATCCCGCAAAATATTTTGTTACAAACCGAGAGCAGGTTCAGAAGGCAATCTATAATATTGAACAGGAATTAAAAGATAGATTAGAGTATTTCTATTCACAGGAAAAATATCTTGAGGCTCAGAGAATTGTACAGAGAACCAGGTTCGATATTGAAATGATGAAAGAGCTTGGATATTGCTCAGGTATTGAAAATTATTCAAG
>JAUSIA010000252.1 GCA_030648225.1 Ignavibacteria bacterium
CATTTAAATTTTCTGCGCTCTGCTGGCGAAGGACAGTAAAAGTTCCCCATGAATTATTACCAGGTGGACTAGGATTGTTCTTTAACCAATTTCCGTTTACAAACTTGTAAAAATCATCAGAGGGCTAAACTGACAAGTCAAAATTATTACGGTCAATCGCTTTTGGTAATGTAGAATCTGTTTTTTGTGAAAAAGAACAAAAAGTAATTAGGAGAAGTATCGGAATAAAATATTTTACCATATTTTAAATGTCTCCATATTTGTGTCCAAGCAATGAAAAATCTTTGTTCGGGTGTGAAGCCGTCAACGTCTAACCTTTCGTGCATTAGCAGTCGTAAGTCCACTCAGATCATTTTCATATAGACTTGGCAAAGGGTGAAAAGGTTGGGGGTAACTTTTGCTTTCGGGTCATTCCAATGCTTTAAACTTCTGTTGCGCAAACCAATGCCGCATAACGTCTGGTGTAAGCACGCCGCCGTTTTGCGAACTATCAAATGACAAATTCTCCGTGAGCAAAACGGTGGAACGAGTACAACTAAATTCTATCATAGAGCGAGTGTCGTGCTTACACCTGTTATGTGATGTGCCGCTCGCGTTCTCATCTGGCCCTTCGCTAGGCATTTCGGATTCAATCACTTGAACACTGCTCTCATAAAACTACGCTCATACTTCAGGAAGCACTTCGTCTCTTTATAATAAGCCGCTGCCGCCTGGCAATCGGGATCTTCGGCAGCTTTCTGTCGGTACGTTTCATATACGGCCTGGGTGGGGAAACTGAACAAGGCTACGGCAACATTTGTCGGTCCTTCTTCCCCAATGCCGGGGAAACTAAACGCGGGCGAAGGTGGTGCCTCCCTTGGCAAAAAGTAGCCATGATGCGTGCCGCCGTATTTCTCCACCAGCGGAATCCACAGTCGGGCATAATGCTCAAACTCTGCTAGCTTGTTGGGGTTAATCACGTAGCGTAAGTGACAAGTAATCAAGGCACCTCCATTTTAGAAATATCCGGGAGCGGCATATCACATAACTATTGTAATAACGTAATTAATCAATTTTACTGCGTATATAATACCAAATTCCGAGGGATAGACGCAATTACTTGTCCCGATGAATATCGGGATTGCGTTTATTTTTCTTTAGTCTGTTGTAAAGTTGCATCCAGCAGATCACACCTTCGGTACATCAGTCACAATAAAAATTAGCAATTAGTAAAAGACTTCACATCGCCAAACTCTCAGGTTTATCATTGGGAAACTGTAAATGGAAAGATGCTCTCAGTTATTTGAGATGAAATTAAATAAAGGTAAAGTCTCTGTCAATGTTTTTTAGTATTTACAGAAAATTATTTTAGTGTGGTTTAACTTCAGAAATACTCCTTTTACCTCACTTCAAACTTATTTAATTTAAAACCCCTCCCGTCCTCACCTTTCTGAAAGGGGAGGACGGGAGGGGTTCTTAATACACAGTATGTAAATCATAATGAAAATAGGAAAATACACTTTACACATAATCAACTCAGGGTATTTTGCATTAGATGGCGGTGCAATGTTTGGAATAATTCCCAAACCTCTCTGGCAAAAAACCAATCCTCCTGATGAAGTTAACAGGATAAAGCTTGCTACAAGAAATCTTCTTCTTACAAATGGAAGCAGGAAAATTCTGATTGATACAGGAATGGGAGATAAGTGGGATGATAAATCAAAAAATATTTATGCTGTTGATCAGACTAATTCTCTTGAAGGAAGCTTAAATGAACTTAATCTGAAACCTGGAGATATTACAGATGTTATTCTGACTCATCTTCATTTTGATCATACTGGCGGCTCAACAAAAATTGAAAATGTCCCGCCACAGCGGAATCCCGCCAAAGGCGGGGGAAAACTCATTCCAACATTTCCAAATGCAAAATATTATGTTCAGAAGAAAAATTATGAGTGGGCAGTTAAACCTTCTGAAAGAGATAAAGGGAGTTATCTTAAAGATAATTTTCAGCCATTAATGGAAGAAGGGATTCTTAATTTTATTGATGGTGCAGAAAAGTTTGACGATGAAATTGAGTTTGTAATAATTAACGGACATACATTTGCTCAGCAGTTAATAAAAATATCCGATTCCTCAAATACGATTCTTTATTGCGGTGATTTATTCCCAACAACATCGCATATTCCGTTGCCTTATGTTATGGGTTATGATCTTCAGCCTCTTATTACTGTTGAAGAAAAGAAAAAGATATTAACTAAAGCAATTGATGAAAACTGGAAAATATTTTTTGAACACGATCCTGAAACAGCTCTCGCAACAGTTAAGAAAGATGAAAAAGGATTCAGAGTAAATGAAAATTTGGAAGAATTATGACCTGCCTGCCGGCAGGCAGGTTGAAGAAGGTTATACAAAATTATGCAGGTTCGATGAGCTTAAAGAAAGAGAAGGAAGAAGATTTATTGTTGATGAAACTGAAGTTGCAGTTTTCAAGATCAATAATGTAATTTATGCACTTAGTAACATCTGTCCTCATCAGCATACATCATTAATTTATGATGGATTTATTGAAGATGATTGTGTCGTTTGTCCTGTTCATGGCTGGAAGTTTAATTTGAAAACCGGAAGGCAGCCTAAAGGACAAAAAGGACTTGATTCTTTTCCTATAATTATCTTTGAAGATAATATGTATGTTAAAGTTTATAAAAAAGAATTGAATTGGTAGCCCCTCCCAAACCCTCCCATTAGTCTCGGCGAGGCGCCGAGCCTCGACGGAAAGGGGAGGGCTTTTTTAGATAATTTGAAATAATTTTAAATAAAAAAATCATGGTGATCGTTAGTGTTGATAAACCGTTAAAACGGGTAGCAATTTGGTTCTTTCTTTTAGTGCCCACGACTTAAGTCGTGGGTTAATGAAAAACAAGCATTAATATTCTAACCGTTTCAATGGTTTTTAAGAAACCAAAACCCAATTGAATCAACTTGAGTAAATAGTAATGAAAATAAAAAACGAAATAGTAATAGAAAAAGCTATGCAGCTTGGGTTTGATCTGGTTGGATTTGCTAAAGTTGAGGAACTCTCTAAAGAGACTGCCAATCTTGAAAAGTGGCTTGAGATGAAATACAATGGCGATATGGAGTATATGGAAAGAAATCTTGAGAAAAGAAGAAATGTTTCTAAAATTTTTCCTGAAGCCAAAAGTATAATCTCTCTGGGAATGAATTATTACACTGATGAACAATACAGCAATCAAAAAGATAAAGGAAAGATTTCCAGGTATGCCTGGGGAAAAGATTATCATTTGGTTATCTGGGAAAAACTTGAGCAGCTTGAAAGTGAATTGAAAGAAATAGATCCTGGGTTTGAATCAAAATCTTATGTAGATACGGGACCTGTAATGGATAAAGCATGGGCTGTAAGAGCGGGACTCG
>JAUSIA010000259.1 GCA_030648225.1 Ignavibacteria bacterium
TATTTAAAAGTCTTAGCCATTCTTTCAAAGCGTTTCATCTTCATGGTGAAAGCGTTGAACTCCCGAATAATATGAAGCTATTGGCAACTGGAAAATTTTGCCAAAATCAGATTGCCAAATTTGGTTCAAATGTGTATGGCATTCAATCTCACTTAGAACTTACACCTGATATGTTTGAAAGATGGATCAATGAAGACCCTGATCTTCTTACATTAGATAAGGAACAATTATGGAATGATTTCGAAGTAATTAAAGATGAGTATACACTGGTAGGGCGGCAATTATTTCAAAACTTCTTAAAGATTGCAGGGTTATAAAATCTCAACTCTTGAAGTTTTCTCAGAGAACTTTCTATCCTAGTTTCTTTCTAAATCTTAATGAACTAAGAAGCAAAATAGAAATCCCCATCACGAAAAGCACTGAAGCTTCAATCCACAAATCTGTAAAACCTAATCCTTTCAGAATTACTCCACGGATTATTGTAATGAAATACCTAAGTGGAATAACATAAGAAACTGCTTGTATTATCTTCGGCATATTCTCAATTGGAAATGCAAAACCGGATAGATACACCATTGGAATCATTATTCCAAAAATGGAGATCATCATTGCCTGCTGTTGTGTGTGAGAGATTGTAGAAACTAAAAGTCCGAATCCAAGTGTTGAAAGAACATACAGAAAAGACGCGAAGAGAAGAAAAAAAATATTCCCTCGTACAGGAATGTTGAAGATAAAAGTCATTGCAGTAATTACAATAATTACTGCTGCAAATCCAAGAATTATAAATGGGATCATTTTCCCGATCATCAGTTCAAAAGGTTTTATTGGAGTAACCATAAGCTGTTCAAGTGTACCAACTTCTTTTTCTTTTACAATTGCAAGAGAAGCAAGGATGAGAGTAATATTACTTAGCAATAAACCAACAATCCCAGGCACCATAAAGTTTCTTGTTTGAAGCGAAGGATTATACCAGATTCTTATTACAGGTGTTATTTGTGCTGAAGGAATAATTCTTCCACCGTTGACATTAAAATAATCCGGAAATAAATTTTGAGAAAACTTTCCTGTGATGTTTGAAATATATCCCGCCACAATTGAAGCTGTATTTCCATCAGAACCGTTAAAAAGCAATTGCACTTTTGCAGTTTCATGTCTTTGAATTTTCTTTTCAAAATCATTAGGGATAACAATTGCAACAATAATATCTCCATCGTTTATCTGCTCAGTTACTTGATTATAATCTGTTGCATAATAGTCTATCGAGAAGAAACCAGAGTTTTCAAACCGTTTAATATAATCTTTGCTTAATTCAGATCTGTCTTGATCAAAAACCAGGGTGTGAACAATTTTAACGTCGAGTGTGGCTGCATAACCAAGAAGTATTAATTGCAGAACAGGGGAAACAAGAATTATCCCGAACATTTTTGGGTCACGCTTAAACTGTAGAAATTCTTTTTTTATTATGTGAATAACATTCTTCATTATTTTAAGCAGACTTTTCTTTCTTTATATTAATTAAGTTGGCGAGCGTAAGAATTATAATTGCAAATAGCAGCATGTAAATTACCTGTTCCCAGAAAGCTTCAAGCCCAACACCTCTTAAGATAATTGCTCTAAGTATTACAATAAAAAATTTAACAGGAGTAATGTTTGTAAAGACTTGAATTATCCATGGCATACTTTCAATCGGGAAAATAAAACCTGAAAGAATAACTGATGGAAGCAGCGAGAGTGCTGTAGCCAGAGAAAATGCTACCTGCATAGATTCAGAAATAACCGAGATAAAAATTCCTATGCTTGCAGCAGAAAATAGAAAAATAAGTGAAGAAAAAAAGAGAAGCAGGAAACTTCCTTTCACTTCAATACCAAAAAGAATATAACCAGCGATTATTATCATTGTTGCATTTAATAAAGCTAACGCAACGTAAGGTGTAATTTTCCCAAGAAGAAGTTCAGTTGATTTTATGGGAGAGACATTTATCTGTTCTATTGTTCCTCTTTCTTTTTCTCGTACAAGGGAAATGGAAACGCTCACAACACAAACTATAACGAGTATCATTCCGATTAATCCGGGAAGAAGAAATTTAGTTGAGGAAAGCTCAGGATTAAACCAGAAGATTGGCTCAAGTTCGAGTGGGATACTGCTTTTAATTCCATAAGCAGAAAAGATTTCTGCAGTTATTTCTCTGTTGAAGTTTAAGGCAGCAAGGTTGACGTAATTTTGTACAATTGTTGCCGTATTGCCGTCAACACCATCAATCAGGAATTGAATTTTTGCCGGAACATTGTTGTAAACATTTTCTGAAAAATCATCGGGGATAACAATTACGCATTGAGCTTTTTTTTCATCAAGAACATGTTTGATATCGGAATCATTAAAGATATATCCTTCGAGATCAAAATTTTCAGTACCGCTTAAGGAATTAATAAATTTACGGCTGAGTGAAGAATGATCTCTGTCATAAACAGCAATCTTTATATTCTTTACATCAAAATTAATTGCATATCCGAATATTATAAGAAGGAATACAGGAAAGAGTATAAGAATCGCAAGCATCCTGTAATCTCTCAACAGATGTTTAAACTCTTTTTTTGCTATTGCTTTAGTTCTTTGAAGATCCATTTTCCTTATCCTCTTCAAGCACGTGAATAAAAACATCCTCAAGTGTCGGAACTATTGAATCAATTCTAAATACATTTATTGAATGATTTTTTTCAAGAAGATTTCTTATCTGCTCTTCATTCTTATAATTATCATTAACAACAATGTGAATGCTGTTACCAAAGATTGATACTTCATTAACGAAATTTTGTTTTTCCAGGATTTCGAGTGCTTCAATTACTTTATCGCACTCAATTTGCAGGATTGTATTTTTGATATAATTTTTCTTTAATTCATCAGATGTTCCCTGAGCTATTATTTTTCCTCTGTTAATCAGGATTATATTGTTGCAATATTCAGCTTCCTCAAGGTAGTGTGTTGTTACAAGAACAGTAATACCTTCGGATGAAAGCTCATGAATTAAATCCCAGAATCTTCTTCTTGATATGGGGTCAACACCGCTTGTTGGTTCATCGAGAAAAACAATTTCCGGTTTGTGAATTACTGCGGTACCAAGAGCAAGTCTTTGTTTTATTCCACCAGGAAGGGAAGAGGTTAAAGTTTTTTCTTTCCCTTCGAGGTTAGCAATTTTTAATACCCACTTTTTTCTTTCTTCAAATTCACTCTCTTCCAATCCATACACCCCGCCAAAGAAATTAATGTTTTCTTCAACAGTTAAATCGTTATAAAGAGAGAATCGCTGAGACATATAACCAATGTTTTTCTTCACCTGGTCAGGTTGTTTATTAATACTATATCTGCCAACAATCGCATCACCGGAAGTTGGTTCCAGGATAGCACAAAGCATTCTTATTGTTGTTGATTTTCCGGCACCATTGGCTCCGAGAAATCCAAATATTTCACCTTTCTTTACATTAAATGAGACATTATCTACTGCTGTAAAACTGCCGAATTTTTTTGTAAGATTATTTACTTCGATGCTATTCATAGGAGTCAGGAGACAGAAGTCAGAATAGCTTTTGAATAAGCGTCCAGTAATTTACTCACTTCTTCTGCTGTGTTTAATAAATCAAGATCATTACTATATTCCAGATCCTTTGAAAGGATTAAATAATATTTGCATTCTTCTAAGGATCCTTCTGAGATATTAAAAAATCTTACTTTATCATTCTTACTTCTTTTTCTATACCCTTCAGCAATATTGGCAGGTACTGAAACAGCAGCCTTTCTAAGTTGTGAAGTTAAGGCAAAAACTTCTTCTTTTGGGAAATTTTTAGTCAACTTATAAACTTCTAAAACAAATTGATGCGCTTTCTGCCATACAATTAATTCAGTAAAACTCTTTGATTTTTCCATTTTATAGCCTCCTTTTTTTTTAGTTTATAATTCTGTCTTCTGTCTTCTGTCTCCAGGCTTCTTATTCTTAATAAACTACCCAGCTTTTCTTACCAGGTGAATAAAAATATTTTCAAGTGATGGAGTTATTTTTCTGTAATTAAGAATTTCCACCGAATGCTCTTTTAAAGCTTTTTCTATTTTGGGATAATCTTTTTCAATATTGTTAATGATTACATTTATCCTGTCGCCAAACATTTGAACCTCGAAACCAATTTCATCTCTTATTAGTTTGTATGCTTCCCTTATTTTTGTGCAGACAATTTCAATTATTTCTTTCTCAAGAGCCTGCTTAATTTTATTTGGAGTATCAAGACTTATAATTTCTCCTTTGTTCATGAGAGCTACACGGTTGCATCTCTCAGCTTCATCAAGATAGGGAGTTGTAAGAACAATTGTTATTTTCTCTTTTATAAGACCTGAAAGAATTTTCCAGAAATCTCTTCTTGAAACCGGATCAACTCCTGTGGTCGGTTCATCAAGGAAAATAATTTTTGGCTTATGAATAAGACTGCAGGCAAGAGCAAGCTTTTGTTTCATCCCTCCTGATAGTTTTTCGGCAATCCTGTTTCTGAAAGGTTTTAATCTTGTAAACTCAAGCAGTTCATCTCTTCTTTGCTGATAATCTTTAACTCCATGTATGTCGGCAAAGAATTCTATGTTTTCATCAATTGAAAGATCACCATATAGAGAAAACTTTTGAGATAAATACCCTATTTGATTCTGAATTTCCTTTTTATTTTTAATAATATCTTTCTCAAAAATTTTTACTGAACCGGATTCAGGTTTTAGCAAACCACAGAGGATTCTTATTGTTGTTGTTTTACCTGCACCATCAGGGCCAACAAGCCCGAACATTTCTCCTTCATAAACTTCAAGAGAAATATCTTTTACAGCTTTAATATCATCGTAAGATTTTTTAAGGCTTTTTATTTTTATTATTGCTTCCATTAGCTTTTCATCCTGTCATTCCAATGAAAGACTGTCTGGCGCAGACAATTGGAAATCCATCGTTTAAGGGTGTGGATTCTGCTTTAGCAGGAATGACATTAATACATCTCATTTCAGATTTATCACAGCATCCGCAGGAAGGCCTGCTTTCAGTTCAAGATTTGGATTCGGGATTTTTATTTTAACTGCAAAAACAAGCTTGGTACGCTCATCTTTCGTTTGAATATTTTTTGGAGTGAATTCAGCTTCCGGTGAAATGTATGATATGTATCCCTCATATTTTTTATCTTCAAAAGTATCAATATAAATATCAGCCTTTTGATTA
>JAUSIA010000271.1 GCA_030648225.1 Ignavibacteria bacterium
ACTTCATAATCTCTTAAAGCCATAAACGGATGGCTCCAAATTTCTTCGATGCCGCCCTTTTCTTTGCCCATAATCATCGTTCTTTCACCTACAACATCATAATAATTGTCGGAAGCGAATTGCGAATAGATCATCATCGAATCGAGGTTCCGATTCCAGATTTTTGCCTGAGGAATAACAAGATTTTCGTTGAAGGGAGTAAAAGGTAAGACCTGCAATTTATTGTAATTCCAAAAACGAGGAATTTCATTAAGGTCACTGCCGTTTAAATATTCAAAACAATTTTTTGTGAACAACTGCAGGTGCTGTTTGTTCTGGTTTTCAGGTGAGTAGAAAGTATAGGAACCTATAGCAAGCACTTTGCCTTTTCCAAAATCATATTCAAGAACAAGTTTCGAGTCTTCTTTGAGTGTAATGTATGACCAGTCAACTGCAATCACTTTTCCCTTTGGAATTGATTCACCAAAATAGCCGTTTTGCCGGTTTACCTGATCCTCAAATGGAGCCCAAATATAAGCACCTCCGAATAATCCATGAAAGATTGGATGTGAGCGAAATGAGTGTAGCCCTAATTTTCTTCCGTAACCTTCATCAACAGCGTTAACATGATTTACCTGCGGTTCGGTTGTTTCCAATCCAAGCGGAACGACTAATTTCATTGCATCAAGTGTTAATAATAATCTTCCGCCATTCTCCAAAAATATTTTTAATGCCATAATAACTTCAGGATCAATTTCTTCATTTGATAGACTGCTGGAATCCGGACGATGATACCAAATAATAGTAAATCTGTTTAAAATATTACTTTCTGATTTGATCTTTGAAAAAGTAACTGATTGAGTTTGTGCAAAATTTTTCTGCAGGAAGTCATAAGCCGCAGCAACTTCCAGATCGGATTGAAAGTTTTTATCCCTGGTTAGAAATCCTACTTCTATATTGGGAATCTCCTGTTGAGCAAATATCGAGATTATGAAGAGTTCCAACAGTAATAAAATTAAAGTAATCGTTCTAATCATTATAGTTGTCCATTTTTTCTTGGTGTTTCTCCGTGACTCTTCCGTGTTTCTCTGTGAAATTCTTTCTTTATACTGAGAATCACAGAAATTATTTTAATAGTTTTCCATTCTCGCTATAAAAATTAAAGTTAAAGACATATCCCCACCATTTATTCAAATGTCCATCTTCATTTAATCCGTCAGCTTTTGGAAGATGAAAAAACCACCATTTCAAATAATTTCTATGGTAGTCCGGTCCACCCCAGGTTTCGCACGAAACCATACTTTTCTTTCCTCGTAGATCGGGATAATTCAACCAATTATCTGCACTGCTTTCAACTTCCCGCGGATTATTGTAATCATAATCTTTATTTGCGTTGGGGGGCCAATGGCAAGTTCCAACAGCAGCAATCCCATTTGATTGCTCAAAATTAGCTGCAAACCTTGCCCAGTTTGTGGTAAGTTTATCTACTTCCCATCCGCCGTAAAAATGTTCCATTGTCGCTTCAGTACGATGACACAAATTGTGCAGCATTTCAGCAACACTACGCTCGTAACTGAAGCCCATTATAGCGAACGCTTTGCTCGTTTTTATCTTTTCATACACACCACCATTGATATAGAATGCACCTGGACCAGCCATAGCAGATTCCCAGAATCCCATATAAGGAGCACCAAATATCCAAAGCTCATCTATTTCACTATTATCTATTTTTTCGATAATGCCATAGTCATCTATTATCTTTGCATAGTCTGAGCCATCAGGCTGATGACAGGTTTCCCTGTTATTCCAGCACTTAAGGAATGATTCCGGAGTGTAAACAAATCCATCCTCTTTAACCGGGAATATATCTTCATCAAGCCACTCAACAATTTTATAGTTTATGTAACCACTGCTCACTTCCCTCAAATCATTAATGTATCCTTCGGCTAATTTTTTCGGATCATTCCAGTTAAGGGCTTCATTTAATCTTTTATTCTCTTTTTGAGGAATGAACGGATTGAAGTCGATTACCATCACTTTTACCGTCAATGGTGTATTTCCATATTCAGCCGCTTGTGCTTTAACAGAAATTGTTAAAGCTAAAAGAATTACTGTTGTTAAGATGTTTATATAAAATATTTTCATACGCAGAATCACAGGGATTATTTTAAAAGAATCATTTTTTTAGTCTGCATAAAATCACCCGACTTAATTGTGTAGAAATACATTCCGCTTACAAGGTTTTTAGCATCAAACACTATCGTGGATTCACCTGCAGGTTTGTCTTCATTAAGTAAAACTTTAACTTCTCTTCCAATAACATCAAATACTTTTAATGTTACTTTCTCCTGTTTTACTAATGAAAATTTTATGGTAGTAGAAAGATTGAATGGATTAGGATAATTCTGATATAATTCAAAACGTGCAGGAGTTTGATTATCTCTTCTGATAACATCGGATACATTATCCAAATCAATTAACATTCTTGCAACAATCCCCGTCCATATATAAGTGTGAAGCCAGGAGTCGGATGGTCTTTTAGCATCGCAATAATATGATTCATAAAAGTCGTGGTAATCTTTGAGGACCTGAATTACACCATCGAACAGTCTCTGTGCTAAAGTGTTTGCCTCGTCAATGTATCCATAATGAAGCAAACCTTTAAAGTTGAAATAATCCCATTCCAGATAAACCGAATGAGCGTCATACCCACCATAGGGATCATTGTGAGCTAACAGGGGTATTCCATACGGTCTTCCAAATGTAAATTCATTCATTATTTCCTGCTTTAAATAGTTAGCCTGCTCCTGATTTGCCAAACCTGCCCATAACGGGAGTAGTCCTATTTGCTCTTTTCTTTTAAGATCATTCGGGTTCTGGTAAGTAAATGAATGATCTCCTTTCATTACATGATAATAGAATTTTGTTTGATCATCCCACATAAATGAATTTATCAGATTTGCTCGCTGTTGTGCACGTTGCTGCCATAAAACCGATTCATCTTCTTTTCCAAGAATGGCAGCAATCTCTGATAAGGATTTTGCTTCCATTACCAGTTCACAGTTCAGGTCGAGTGCCTCTACTTTATTAGCACTGTGAGGATCCGACCACCCTCCAAGCAAATCCCAGATCACGTTATAATCCCTCACAGATTCCCAGAACGCGTGCCCGCCCCATTCACATAGTCCATCTCCATCATCATCACGTTCATTTATCCAGAAGTTATAAAATTCTTCTCCTTTACTATACATCTCGCTAAGAAACGAGGTATCCTTACTTACTTTAAAAATTTCAAGATTCTCAAAACTAAACCATGGGGCACTTGAAGAATATTCTCCGGCAAGAAAATTAACCTCATTAAGATATGGACCGGTACGATATGGTATGTATCCCTGAGGCCATTCCGGTCGTGTGTTCATTCTTTCGGAAAAAACACGCTGCGAATTCTGTGCACTCTCCGGATCCATAAAAGCGTATGAAAGCATGGATAGATTTTCATGAAATACCTGTCCTGCATGTCCCCATCCCCAGGTCGGTTCTCTTGAATATACATTATAATTATAAGAACACTCTCCTTCGGGAGGAAGCATACACTGCCTTATCAAAGAGAACGCACTCCAGTACATCATTTCCTCATCCGGATCTGTAAACGTTAAATTTGGTATCTTACTGTATAGTTCTTCATAATCATATACAAATTGTTCAAGATCAACTGCTTTCAGATTTCTGCAAGCTGAGACTAAACTATCGACGCTACTTTCTGCTTCCGCTACTCCTCTGATTATTCTTAAGTCAGCAGATGAATTCGCATAAATGTTTAATTTCTTTTGCACCGCCGCAACTTTTATTTCATCGGTTGGGATAATATTATAAAGCGCGTTATTTACTGCATCGGAAAAAAACATTCTTGAATCGTTCACATTTCCTACCTCAATTGAATGTTCGCTGATTTCTCCAGAATCATTTTCAGCAATTACAACATAGCCATATAAGCTATCTGGATTAACTGTCCAATCCCAATATCCACCGCTATTTATTTGATCAGCCAAAAGATCATATCGTCCAGGAGTAAATGCAGTCCGGCGATAAACTGAATAAAGAATACCGGGGACATAAGTCCAGGAAATTACCGCTACGGTATTATTCTGTGAAAAAGTGGCATCAACATTTTCCGGAATTTGTGGTGAGGAATACGGTTCTAAAAAAATATCCAGATATACACCTTCGAGTGAAAGTAGTGAAGGAATTATTCCATATCCGTTACCCTGTTCTATTGTAGCTATACAGGTGAACACTACCTGAAATGAATCACCTTCTGCTATCGGAGGATTTTGAAAATTACCAAGCTCACAGCTCTGGAAACCATTACCCGGTATGTTCGGATCAGAATTTCCCCACTTCGGAGCTTCCTCTGTAAGGATTTCAGAATTTGAGCCGTTATGATAAATCACCTGCTGTGCTTCAGGTGGTGTATGCATACAAAGTGAATCGTCGGAATGAAATACCTTTCCCCACTCGACACAATAATTATCAACATTATTATTTTCCCTAAATCCGGGAGGCGGTATGTCGCCCAAATCCGAATATGCTCCGAAAGAATTTGCAGGTGAATCAATAAGGTATGTATCATTCAGATCTTCCTGAAAAGGAACATCATGTCCTAATGTCCATCCATCAGGTCTTTCCTTATGCCGAAAAGTGAATCCATCTTCTTCATTTAAAAAATAAACATCGGTAATAGTATCATTCGAATGATAGAAAAAGGGATAAATGCTAATTTCAATATCATCACTTCTTTCATTAATAATTTTTATATCTTCAACAGCAATACGACTGCTATAAACCAGAAAAAATATCTCCACCCGTAATCCCTCGTAGGGATAAAAATAATATTTGACAAGATCGCTGTATGATGTGGTAATTACTGGTTCAGAATAAAATTGATCTAACTTAAAACGAACTTCATTATTTAATTTGAACGCGAGACATAGATTACCGCCGGTATCTGTTTCAAAATTGATCCCATTAGAAGGATCGTACCAGATAAACCTGTATCCTTCATCTACAATAAACTCAGAACGATCTATTGCTGCGGCG
>JAUSIA010000284.1 GCA_030648225.1 Ignavibacteria bacterium
GTATGGACAAATAAAGGTGTTCCAACAGGAGCGTTGCCGGCAAATAATCTAAGAACTCCATCACCCTGAAGATTTTCATCTCCACTTGAAATAGAGAGAGTCACAAAATAAGCTTCAACAAATACAATACCATTAAGTTTATCAGCATAATCCTGATAAGTTTGAATTGTATCAAGACAAAAAGATGCAGACCCAGATGGGTTGGTAGACCCGGTTGTAGTTATTGTAACTGAAACGGGCAAACCAAATACAAAACTTTCAAATGCATCACACCCATCCATAACAACTGCAGTTATTAAAGTGAATGCTAATAATGATGATTTTATAAATTTTTTCATCTTCTTTTTTTACTCCTGTTAAAATTCAAATGTTAAGCCGCCGGACAGAACAGATTGAGCGCCAAGGCTATAATCAATATTTAATACTATCACAGCCAACTTTAACGAACCGCCTAATGTACCTCTGAAATTATTATCTCCATCAATACTTACTTTAATTTCCTCTCCTTTTTTTAGAGGATCTAAATTACTGGGATCAGTAAAGATATATTGAAGATCAAAAGTGCTTGATTCATATTGCAAACCGCCATACAGAGTAAATAAGCCGAAAGATCTGCTTGCATGTGCATTAAAGGCGATTGCCGAAATATCCATTACTCCGGTAATTTCGAGGTTATTATACAAGAACTGTACCGATATATCCACAGGAGAGAGAGGTATATAACGGCTAATACTGTGTTTCAGACCGATACCAAACATACTTAGGTCTTCATCATTACTTAATGAAATACTTGGCAGGTAACGCAGCATTACTTCTGTTCCCATAAAACTTCCCGATATTTGGGGCAATACAACTGGTAATGAGGATCTGTCTATTCCGGGAGGATAAACAATATAACCTTGAGGGCCATAATAAGAAACCCCTTCATTACCATAAACTGTTGCTGTTTTTTGATCTGCATTATATCCTGAAGGTAAGGAAGGAGTAAAAGTCAGATCATCATCAGGAACAAATATATACATTCCTTTTAAACTAATTGCAAATCCAAAGAAATCTGCAACTTTAGCAGTATGGTATGAAGCAGAATTAAATGCCATTCCTAATGATGTACCAAAAGGCCTGGCATACTCGGTTATTTCAGATTCGGTGAAAAAACCAAATCTATCCTCTACCTGGGCAAATATAGGCGATTCCAGGAAGAGGAAAATAACCAACAATGATAAACCTTTTTTCATATTTATCCTCTCGTATAATAATAATGATTTCCGGCAGGGGTAATTTGTTAATTTAAAATCAACGAAGCAATATGAGACACAAACAAAAACGAAATTTTTTCGTTCAACAGTTAATATAATTCAGTGTTTCAAAAAAAACCATAACGTATTTACGTTAATTTTAATCACAAAAAAACCTACTTAAAACCCATTAATTCTTTGGCTCCTTTAATACTTGCTTCTGTTATATTTTCTCCACTCATAAGTTTAGCTACTTCATTAATTCTTTCTTCATTATTCAGTTTTTTTATTCTGCTTACTGCTCTTTTATCTGTTTCGATTTTTTCAACTGCATAATGATGATCAGCTAAACCTGAGATTTGTGGAAGATGTGTTATTGCAATAACCTGGTGATGAGATGCAAGCGACTTAAGAGTTTGTCCAACCTTTTGTGCAACATGCCCGCTTACTCCTGTATCAATTTCATCAAAGATGAGAAGAGGAAGTTTATCTCTCTTTGCAAGGATAGATTTCAATGTAAGCATCACTCTTGATATTTCTCCTCCCGATGCAACTTTAACCAAAGGTTTAACATCTTCCCCAAGGTTAGTTGAAAGAAAGAATTGAATATCGTCATAACCGGATGAATTAAACTTAAACGGTTTCCCTTTCACTAAAATAAAACCATCCGAATTTTCATCTGGCGTGTTAGATATTTTTACTTCAAATTTGGAATTTGGAATACCAACTTGCTTTAGTAATTCAACTATATCTTTTTCAACCTTCTTTGCTGTTTCTTTTCTTTCCGTTGATAATTTTTCAGCAGTTGAGCCGCAATTCTCTCTAACAGTATTTATTTTCGATTCAAGCTCAGAAATTTTTCCTGCGTAGTTTTCTGCAATCTCATATTCTTCACCTATTCTTCTTCTATGTGCAAGAACAGATTTTATTGAACCGCCATATTTTTTTTTAAGAAGACTAATTGCACCGAGCCTTTCTCTTATCTCTTCTAATTTTTCAGGATCAAATTCTATTTTACTGCTGTAGCTTCTTATGTTGTTTGCTATCTCATTTATAATTGCAATAGCAGATTCATATTCTTTATTGGTTTCATTAAATGATTTGTCAATCCTTGAAAGTTCATTTATTGAGTTTTTCATCTTAACAAGAGAATCATAAACTGATCCTTCGGATTCATACAAACCATGGTATACTTCGGAAGTTAATTGCTGAAGCTTTTCTGAATTTTCAAGAACTGTTAATTGTTCATTAAGTCTTTCTTCCTCATTTTCTTCAGGAGAAACTGTGTCAATTTCTTTGATCTGGAATTCAAACAAATCCTTTTTTTCTTTTAATGAAGCTTCTTTTTCTTTTAGTTCTTTTAATTCATTCTGAAGTTTGTTTAATGTTTTGTATAGCCATCTGTAAGTTCTTAAAAGATCTTCAGTATCACCGCAGTTATCAAGATATTCAATATGAGTTTCTGTTCTAAGTAAAGATTGGTGCTCATGCTGTCCATGAAGATCAACAAGAAGGTCACCAAGTTCTTTTATCAGAGACAATTGTACGGGAGTATCATTAATAAAGCATCGGTTTGATCCTTTAAGAGATATTTCTCTCCGGATTATTAATTCAGGAAGAAAATCAATCTCATTCTGTTTTAAAAGAGATTGAACTTTTTTATTATTGGTAACTTCAAATACCCCTTCTACAACAGATTTATCTGAACCTTTCCTTACAACTTCAGTTGATGCTCTCTCACCGAGAAGCAGACTCATTGCGTCAATAAGAATTGTTTTGCCTGCACCTGTTTCGCCTGTTATAATATTTAACCCTCCACCAAATTCAATATTAACCTGTTCAATAAGAGCGTAATCTTTAATGTGAAGTGTTTTTAACATAGTTTTAAAAGTTCAAATGTAAGTGCAGGTTCAAGAGAAATAAATAAATCCTATTAATCCTAAAATCAAATAAATCTTTGTTAAAATGATTAACAAATGACCAATGACTAATTACCAAGAACTCAAAGATGACTCTTTGCAAGATAGAAAGCACAAATTGTCTTTGCATCATTTATCTCCCCGTTTCTGATTTTTTCTTCAATACTCTTCCATTGTAAACTCAAAAACTTCCATTCCATCTTCTCCTTCCTCACGGTTATGATTACCTGAAGTCAAATCTTCTGCAAAATAAAGATGCAAAACTTCAGAGCAGAAACCGGGAGTTGTACAAATCTCACCAAGCTTAAAAACATTTTTGTATTTGTAACCCGTTTCTTCCTCAAGCTCTCTTGTTGCACAATTCAAAGGATCTTCCCCCTTATCCAGTTTTCCTGCCGGAAATTCAAGCATAAATTTATTAAACGGATACCTGAACTGAGTTATCATTATAATTTTCCCATCATCTTTTACCGGAACTACAACTGCACCTCCGGGATGAACAGCAATTTCTCTGATTCCTTTATTACCACTGTTATATGTAATCTCATCAACCTGAAGATCAAACACTTTTCCCTTATAGAGTATTTCACTCTTTTCAATTTTAAAATTCATCTTTAACTCTTCATCAGAAAATTTATTACATAACTTATTCGCGATACCCCGGCTTGTAATAAGGAATAAGTTCGCTGCCAAGAAATTTCAATAATGCAGCAATTACTCCAAGATCATCAAGGTATCCGAATAAAGGTGCGAGATCAGGAATTATATCTATCGGAGAAATAAAATAGATAAGAGCACCAACAACAATTGCCTTGCGGTGCCAGGATACATAAGAATCCCGCATATAGTTTACAAGTGCTAATATATCTTTAGCAAATGAAATTTTCTTCCCGACTGCTTCAAGCTTTGTCCAGATATTGCTTTCAACGTACTCTATTTTTTCAGAGGTATCATCATCACTTCTTCCGCCGAAATCAAGATCATCCAGATCATCAAGATAATTTGAATTTATATCTCTTTCTTTCTCTTTCATAACTCCTCCGATTTTATATGTTCATTAAACCAATTGAAAACTGTATTCCACCAGAGAACTGAATTCTGTGGTTTTGCTACCCAGTGAGTTTCATCAGGAAAATATAGAAACTTACTTTCAACTCCCAATCTCTGTAAAGAAGTAAAAAGCTGAAAAGCCTGTTCTTCGGAAACACGAAAATCATTTGCTCCATGAATTATCAGCATTGGTGTTTTTGCATTATGAATATATCTATGCGGCGACCACTTCTCATATAATTCCCTGTTCTCCCAGGGTGTTCCTCCAAATTCCCATTCAGGAAACCAGAGTTCTTCAGTTGTTCCATACATACTTTCAAGATTGAAAACACCATCGTGACAAACAAGAGCATTAAATCTATCCGAATGTCCTTCAATCCAGTTAATCATATAACCACCATAAGAAGCGCCGGCTGCAAAA
>JAUSIA010000286.1 GCA_030648225.1 Ignavibacteria bacterium
CCTTCAGCAACACAAACAAGACTGAATTTCTTTCCCATCAACTGACGTTTATGAATTTTATCATATACTTTCTGCCATGAGAAAGGAATTTCAGGAATTAAAATTATATCGGCTCCTCCTGCTATCCCACCATTTAGCGCAATCCAGCCTGCATATCTTCCCATCACTTCGCAAACAATTACCCGATGATGGGATGAAGCAGTTGTATGTAACCTATCTAATGCCATCATTACAACGTAAACAGCAGAGTCATGTCCAAAAGTTACGTCTGTTGCATCAACATCATTATCAATTGTTTTAGGGACACCAATTATATTTAATCCCATCTTTGATAAATTATTACAGATATGCATTGTTCCATCACCGCCAATTGCAATAAGTGCGTCGAGGTTCCAGGTCTGATAATTTTTTACAGCGGCTTCTGCCCTATCAACAATTACTATCTTGTCGTCTCTTTCTATGGGCCAGTGAAAAGGATCTCCTTTATTTGAAGAACCTAAAATTGTTCCGCCGCGGGCAAGAATTCCTGAAACATCTTCATCATTCAATTCTTTTGCTCTTCCTTCAACCAGTCCTTCAAACCCATCAAGAATTCCATAAACAGACATACCATAATCCTGAGCCGGTTTTGTTACTCCTCTTATAACAGCGTTAAGCCCCGGACAATCTCCACCGCCTGTTAAAATTCCTATACGCCTTATTTTGGATTTTCCCATGATTATTTTTTTATACTCCTATTCTGAAAGAACTTTCTTTGTCGTTTTAAAATGAAGTTTAGCAATTTTAGTTAAAAAATCTTTACCAAATTCTTTTATAATATTTTTAGCAGCATCTTCAGTTAGAGATGATGCTCCTTTAGGTAAATTTAATTTTAATTCCTTTTGCTGCTTAATAAACCAGTCAATAAATTTTTCTCTTGCAAGAATTGATGCAGCAGCTACACCAATAAATCGTTCACCTTTGTGGGTTTGTATTAAATTAACTTTTTTCCCTTCAGACATCAGGCTGCTGATTATATAATTTTCGTTTCCAAATTTATCACTGATTGCATCAGTTGTTTTTACATTTGAAAGGAGATTTTCAAGGACCCGTGCATGCCCCCATGCCAGCAGCTTGTTTACATTTCTAATTTTTAAATAAAGCTGGTTATACTTTTCCGGATTTATTGTAACAACATTATAGTTTTTTGCTGTAAGAATATTCTTTATTTCTGATGCAATATTTTTAATCTTGTAATCAGATAGTTCCTTGCTGTCTTTAGTTCCTGTTTTAATAAGATGATTTTTTACCTGCTTATCAAGAAAAACTCCTGCAATTACAAGAGGACCAAAATAATCACCTTTACCTGATTCATCAATCCCGATATACGATTCCGGCTCATTAACTTCATTAGCCGGAAATAAATCTTCTCCAAATAAGATTGAATTTACTCTTTTATATAAATCACTTTCTTTATTTCCCTGGAGAATAGTTTTTATTCCTTTCTTACCAAAAAAGACCTGCAGCTTTAATGATTCTTTTCCTAAATTTACTGCTGCTTCAAAATTAAATTTTCTTTTTTCAGGAGAAGAAGTTTTAAATCCTTCTTTATTCAGAGTTTCTAAATGTTTATCTACTATCTTTTTTGCTGAATCTTCAATCAAATAAATTTTCTTTCAATTCAAAAAAAATCAATCTAAAAATTACAAAAAAATTATATACCATCCCTTAAAATAAAAACTCATTCCTTATGCGGGAATGAGTTTTATAATAAAACAAGTTGAAGAATTAAATCAGTTTTCTCCTTTAGACCAAGGTGGAGTAATTCCATTCATTCTTGCATAAGCAATTGACTGGCCAAGATGCTCATGACTATGATTCAACACAATAAATAAAACACCCCTCTGAGTGAATTTTCCAAAGGGCAATTCAACCTCTTTATCAAGATCTTCTTCTTTTATACTCGAAATAAAATTCCTGGCATATTCAAATCCATCTTTAAGAATTTTAACTATATCTGATTTTTTTGTTACAGTCTTTTCATAATCAGGGCTAAATCCTTCGGGCATTTTCCCTCCTAAAAAAGAAAGAAGAAAATAATTTGCCCCTCCCACATGAGCATAAACTTCACCAACAGGATCTAACTCCTTCTGATGGTCTCCAACTGTATTTATCTTCAGGCATTGTGATGTTAATAATACCCAATTGATAAACATTGACATTCCATTTCAGAGATATTAGTTTTAATATAAACAAATAAAGGTATTAATAATGACTAATAGAAAAAATAATAAAATATTAATCAGCTTTGCAATAATATTTTTTGCATTTGCTTTTATTTCTTCTGCAAATGCACAGTCAACATCAAAAGTAACAGATGAACTGGTAATTAAACTACAGCAAAAAGTTCTTTTAACACAAACGCAGACTGATGAGATTAAAGCTTCATTAAATGATTATTTTAATAACCCTTTAGAAGAGAAACTAAAGGCTCTCGAAAATAAAATTGAATCTCTTCTTGAAGAAAAGCAAAAGATGAAATATAATATTATAAAGAAAGACTGGTGGGAGAGTGTTTCAAAAGAATTGAATAAAAAAAAGAACTAATGATTAATAAGCTGGAGTTTTGGAATAATGGAGTAATGGAATAATGATCATAAACCAAAATTCCATTACTCCAACATTCTATTTTTCAAGTTTGCGTAACTCTATAATTAATTAGTTTCTTCTTCCACATAAGCCTCTTTTAGTTTTACAGGCTTTTCCTTTCTCCCTCTTACTTTTATATTCAGCATTTCAACAAAAACAGAAAAAGCCATTGCAAAGTAGATGTAACCTTTAGGCATATGCTGATCAAATCCTTCGGTAACTAATGAAAGCCCTATTAAAATTAGAAAACTTAAAGCAAGTATTTTTATTGTAGGATGTTTATGAACAAAATTACTTATTGGAGTTGAGAAGATCATCATAAAAATAACAGCAACTATAACTGCAGAAATCATCACACCAATTTTATCAACCATACCCACGGCAGTTATTACAGAATCAAGAGAAAAAACTATATCAAGAAGAATTATCTGAGTAATTACATTTGAGAAAGAAGGATATATCTTTGCAGATTTACTGCCTTCTTCACCTTCAAGCTTATCGTGAATTTCAAAAGTGCTTTTTCCTATTAGGAATAACCCACCAACTATAAGAATTAAATCTCTCCCTGAAATTTGCTGGGAAAGAATTTCAAACAGCGGAGTGGTTAATTTCATTATCCATACAAGAGATAGTAAAAGAATTATTCGCATGATCATTGCAAGAGCTAAGCCAACTAATCTTGCTTTTGGCTGAACGTTCTCCGGAAGTTTGCCTGAAACAATAGAAATAAAAATTATATTATCTATGCCGAGAACAACCTCGAGAACAGTTAAAGTAAGAAATGCAATTAAATAATTAGGATCAGTAATCCATTCCATCTAAAGCTCCTTTAGTTTTATTAATACACTAAACCACTGGAATAGTGGTATAAGGTATATGGTATAAGGTATAAGGTATAAGGTATAAGGTATAAGGTTTTTAATATTTGGTCAAGATTCATTGTTTTGCACCTTCCCTATACCAATATACCTTATACCCTATACCCACTCTCATTCTCCCCAACTTAAAACTTCTATTTTCACATTTGCAGTTCCTGTTATTATCATTCCCAATTCTCTTGCAGCCTGGAAAGAAACATCAATAATTCTTCCTTTATAACCGGGCATCCTGTCATTTATTCTAAGTACAATTGATTTCCCATTTGAAAGATTTGTTACAAGTACTTCTGTATTGAAAGGATAAATTTTATGTGCAGCAGTTAATGCATACATATCGTAAGTTTCACCATTAGCAGTTTTCCTTCCATGAAATTCATCTGAGTAGTATGAAGCAGCACCTTCAACAGTTTCAAGTATAGTGAAATTTTCATCATTACCTTCATTATACCTTGGTTTTGAATCTGAATCTTCTTTACTGAAACGCTGAGAACCTGAACAGCCAATTAAGAGAAGAGAAGATATCAAAAGTATTGACAAAGAAAGTTTCATATTCATAACCTGATATAACCAGAACTGCCAAACCTCCGAGGTTTCGGAAAACCTCGGAGGTTTTTGTTTCCATTTTGTATAGAATTTAAAAACTAACTTTATATTGTTATGATTGATGCGCATTTAATTATTGCGGTCTCAGTTCTTAGACGATTATCAACCAATTTATATTTCTCATCAAATAGATTCAACTCTTCTCTTGTAAGTCCGCCCTCAGGGCCAAAGATAAAAAAATATCTTTCTTTTTGATTTATTTTCAAATCAGATATTTTATTCTCAGAATTCTGCGCAAATAAAATTTTTCTTCCATCCAATTTTATAATATCAGCCGCAGAATCTACAACATCTATAGTTGGCAAAATAGCTTCTTAATGCTTCATTGCTGAAAGAACAATCTTCTGCCATCTTTCTTTCTTATCAGATTTATGAATTGTTCTTTCAGAATCAAATATTAATAAATTAGTTATTCCAAGCTCAGTACATTTCTCAAGTGCAAATTCAAGCCGATCGCTGCTTTTAAGTTTTGAAATACAGAAAAAAATATTTGATAATTCATTTTTATATTCATATACTTTTATAACAGAGGCTGTTAATGAATTTTTAGTAATCTCTTTAATGATCGTTAAGAATATTTTCCCCTTACCATTTGTTATATAAATTTCATCTCCAAAAGAATGACGCATTACTTTAATAATATGTTTATAGTTATCGCCGGCAATGCTGATGTTATTATCTTTTATCTTCTCAGAAGAGGAAGAATATAATTCTACACCGGATAAGTAATTCATTTCATTTATAAAGATATTATTATTTATGCTTATCTAAATAATATGGAATTGAAAACCTGAGTGTAAATTTAATAAAAAGCCCCAGTTTAATCCTGAGGCTTGAAGATAAAAATGGACAAGAAATATTCTATTTCATCAAAACTTGTCCGCCGTAGCTTTTAGCGTAGGAGGATTAATTTTTTAGTCTGCACATATTTTCCAGCTTGCAAAGTGTAGAAATATATTCCCGATGAAAGTTCATTTCCATTAAAATTCGCTTTGTAATTACCTGCAGGTTTTTCTTCATTAGCCAACGTTGCTACCTCATTGCCTAATACATCAAAAACTTTAAGTGTTACAAATTCAGAAGTTGGAATTGAAAAACTTATTGTAGTTGAGGGATTGAATGGGTTGGGATAATTCTGCTCAAGACTAAATTGTTCCGGTAGAGTTAAGTAAACAGTTAATTCTCCAACAACTTCCTGCGTACCGTCAAAGTCGAGTTGGTTAAGTCTGTAATTATAGATACCGGATTTAAGATTTTCATCTAGAAAATAATAATCCTGCTTTTCAGTTGTGGTTCCTTTCCCATCAACAAATGCTATCTTATTTCCATTACG
Source organism: Ignavibacteria bacterium (assembly GCA_030648225.1). Classification (GTDB taxonomy): domain Bacteria; phylum Bacteroidota; class Ignavibacteria; order Ignavibacteriales; family Ignavibacteriaceae; genus RBG-16-34-14. Next base: position 5,443 of record JAUSIA010000286.1, read on the forward strand.
GTAAATTTCAAAACCCTGGTTGTTTATTTCCGTTGCTGTCTGCCAGGTAAGTTTAATATTATTTCCTTCAACAGAAGAATTGAAACTTATTAATTCCACCGGGATTAAGAGGTCAGGTCCCGTCCATTTGTAGATTACATTGGCTCCACCCCATGACCACCCCGTTGTAGGCGAGACAAATGCAGCCTTGCCATGTGTAACGTTGTCCACAGTAGTCCAGGTTTCTCCATTGTCTAGAGTATATGCCGATCCGGTTAAAGCGCCGGGAGGATTTACCGAGGTCACCATGTAAGACTTATCTGTTCCAGTTATGTAACACATAAATAGTGGAGACACACCTTGGGGAATGGAATCTGTCGGTGTCCAGGTTGTGCCGCCATCAGTTGTTCTCTTCACCACATTGCTAGCGGCACTGCTTAGCAAACCGTTCAGAGAATCCTTGAACGCACAAAAAGAGCCTCCTTGGTTTACGACGGGTCGGGTGACATTCCAGGTTATTCCACGATCGGTGCTTTTGTACAATGATCCGGGAAAGGTGAAGTTGCCATTCGTGGGAACCCAAATAGTATTACCTACAACCCAGGCATTATCCGGAATAAATCCTTCACCATTCACTGGATCAGGAATGTTCGATGGCGGCACGGGAGTCCAGAGTGAACCTCCGTTCGTCGTCGTGTAGATTTCAGAGTTTCCTATCCCAAGGAAACCAATACAAACACCATTGTTGGAATCAAAGAACCGCACGATCAACATAATTCCGTTTGTCGTTAATTGCTCCATCCAATTCAAACCTCCGTCGGTTGTACTATAAATGGAGCCGTTCGCTGCGATCCAGGCAGTGTCTGCACTAACTGCCGCTATGCTGCCGAAAGCATTGAGTGAATTAAGATTGGATGCAGTCCAAGTTGTACCTCCGTCCGTAGTTCTTGTGACATAACTGACATTAGGAACTCTGGTAACTCCCCAGCAGACATTCTCATTCACCGCCGCAAGTACAACCTGGTCATTG
>JAUSIA010000292.1 GCA_030648225.1 Ignavibacteria bacterium
ATTTCTGGGCAACGTGGTGTGTACCCTGTGTTGAAGAGTTTCCTGATCTTGTAAAAATTTTTAATGAGCATAAAGATTCTGATTTTGAATTCCTGAGCGTTTCTGTTGATCTTCCTTCGGATATTGAAACAAAAGTAAAACCTTTTCTTACTGAACAATCTGCTGGTTTTCCTGTGGTTGTAGTTGAAGAAAAAAAGAGTGATGAAATTATCAACCTTATAAATCCTGAATGGAATGGTGCTGTTCCTGTTACTGTAATTTACGACGAAAACGGAAACAGGAAAGAATTTATTTCGGAAGCAAAAGATTATGAATTCTTCAACAAAAGTATTGGGAAAGTAAAATCACTTTAAATTTTCTTATAAGATGAAATTTATTTTACAAATTTTTATTTCTTTTTTACTTTTATTTATTTCCTGCCGTCAGGAGATTGTTCCCCCCGACAATCCTGCAGGAAATATTAATGAACCACAGCTTACAAGAACTAATTTCACTTACACCTTTTCAATAAATGCAAATAAAATAACCAAAACAATAGTTGATAATACATACCTTAATACTTTCAAATCAAGAATATATACTGTTATAAATGGTCACTCTTCAGGTTCAGTAGAGATTATAATTAAGGCTGATCAGAATAATATTCTCTACTCTGCAGTTTTTGATAATGATACAAACGGCACTTTTACTGAAATTGAGAGACAACAGCCCGAAGTTATAATAATCAACCTAAATGATTTTACAGGTAAGCTCAAAGTTACTTTAACCGATATTGAATAATAGGTATAAGGTATCGGGTATAGGGTAAAAAGGAATAAGTATTTAGATTTGAATTTGATAATTGGGATTTAATTGAGCTTTAATTGGTCTTTGTGATTTACTTATTGGAGTTTTATTCCACTCAAAGATAATTGGAATCTCTGTAGTTTGAACCTTATACCTCTATTCCTTATACCATATACCTAACAGTTTATCATCAGCAATAGCTTCCTTATATTTAAGTTAATCCAATAAAATTTTTACGGAGGTAAAAATAATGTCCAGGCTGAATATCGCAAGAAAAAAACGTGGAATGTCTCCCGGTTCTCTCGTTTTTACTGGTGAACAGAAAGTTGATAAAATTAAGATTGATATTTTTCAATATAACCAGACAACACTTATTGAAAAGAGGGTTGATAGTGTTGATGAATTAAAAGCTTTGTTAAATTCCCAGACCGTTTTATGGATTAATATCTGCGGTCTTCATGATGTGGATAGGTTAGAAAAAATAAGGGATATGTTTAATATCAATCCTCTTATACTGGAAGATATACTGAATGTAACTCATTCTCCTAAAATTGAAGAGTATGAAGATTATTTATTTCTTATTTGCAAAAGTCTTGATTATGAAAATGAAAACAAAAAAATATCTGTTGAGCATGTAAGTTTTATCCTTGGTAAAAATTATCTTATTACTTTCCAGGAAACAGAAGGTGATGAATTCGATCTTATAAGGGAACGTTTAAGAGGGGGTAAAGGGAGAATAAGAAAACTTGGTGCAGATTATCTAATGTACAGGCTTCTTGATTCTATAGTTGATAACTATTCAGTTATTTTATTGCAGTTAGATGAAATAATGGAAAACTTTGAAGATGTGCTTCTGGATAAACCAAGCCAGGATACGATTGAAGAAATTTATCATTTTAGAAAGGAGATTAACAGACTCAGACGTTCTATCGTTCCACTTAAGGAAGCTATTTATAGTATGATAAAGGATATTCAGCCATTAATTCACAAATCAAATCTGATCTTTATTAAAGACCTTGAGGACCATATAAAAAATGCTGTTGATACAGTTGAAAGCTATAAAGAGCAGGTAAATAGTATGATAGAGATTTATAGATCTTCTACGCAGTTAAAACTGAATGAGATCTTAAAAGTTTTAACAATGATCTCAACCATATTTATACCTCTTACCTTCATAGTTGGAATCTATGGGATGAATTTTAATTATGATGTTAGCCCATATAATATGCCGGAACTAAACTGGTATTTTGGTTACCCGGCTGTTCTTGGTTTTATGCTGCTTGTGGCTGTTATCCTATTAATTATCTTCAGGAGAAAACGCTGGATTTAGGCTATCCCATAAGAACTAAAGAATTTAATCATTATCTTTAAATATGAAATTTTCAGTTATAATTTTATTTATAATTCTTTCGGTAGATATGTATTCCCAGCAGGCTACCGATTACTTTCCGCAGCTTGGGCATAAGTGGAATTACCGGGTTTCAATTCTGGATTCATCCAATAATACAATACCTGAGATGATTTTTTTCCGCGATGATTCATCGGCATTTCTTTCAGAATATAATGGGAAAGTCGCCTACCATATTCTTTCTAAAACCGGTACTCATGGAACTGTTCAGCTTCTTCCTTATACAGATACAAACTTTGTGCATTTAACCGGTTCAGATGGTTATGAATATTTTAAGATTTCTGAATTTGAATTTTTAATAAGTTTAATTGATTCTTCTCTCCTGAATAATATTGTTCCTTATCTTAGTTTAGTTGAATCTTTCAGCGGCTGGCATTTGAATTACAGGTTTGCCCAGAATATAAACCAGCAATACCAGATAACAAGTTTTGATACAACTGTTGTAATTGATTCGCTTGAAATTCCTCTAAGATTTAATAAGACCGGCAGAAGACTTCAGGATGAAAACCTGGAAACTGAGATAGGAATATTTTCATGTAAAAAATTTGTAGTATCAACCTCCATAAACTATTTAGTGATTCTGCCTCCACCGCTTCCTCCTATTCCTGTCCCTATTATTACTTCAGTTGATACTGTCTGGATTGCACCGGGTAATTGGATTGTTAAGAATATAATTCCTTCAACAAATATTGATCTTACTTTTTTGAATCTTGGAGATTATAATATCCCGGGTTTAAAAATGGAAATAATTTCTGAGGTAACAGGAGCTGAAGAAAATACTGAAGAAAAATTTACTTTTAATCTTGAACAGAATTATCCCAATCCGTTTAATCCATCTACAAGAATAAAATTTACTATTGGTAATAGCGGACATGTTTCCATTAAAGTGAATGATGTTCTTGGTAAAGAAGTAGTAATTTTAATTGATGAAGAATTGAACAGAGGGAATTATGAAACAATATTTGATGGAAAGGACCTATCAAGCGGAGTTTATTTTTATACTTTTAAATTTTCAGATTTCTATTCTGGATTTAATTACAGTATAACAAAACAGATGTTGCTCATTAAATAATAAAACTAATTAAACAGCTTTAACAATTGGGGTTACCTAATGTTTTATAAAAATATTAATTACAAAAAAATGTTCTCAGCAGTTGAAGTATCCTCTTTACCTCTAAGAGAAAAAATTGAAGAGAAGTATAAGTGGGATATCAGTCATATTTATAAAAATGATGATGAATGGGAAAAAGATTTCAGGTGGATTGAAAATAATTTACCTGAATATGAAAAGTTTAAAGATTCTCTTTCAAAAACTGCGGATGTTCTTTTGCAATGCCTTCAGTTTGATGATTCAATCGGTATAAAGCTTGAGCGATTGTATTTGTATGCTATGCTTTCAAAAGACAGCGATATGAGGGTTACAAAATACCAGGCAATAGAGGAACGAATTAAAAGTCTCCATTCTAAAGTTTCTGCCGCAAGCTCTTTTATTAAACCTGAGTTGCTGCAAATACCGGATGAAAAATTATGGCAGATGATTAATTCAAAGGCTGAGCTTCTGGTTTACAAACATACTATTGAAGATCTCCTCAGAACAAAAGTACACACTCTTTCAAAAGAAGAGGAGGAGTTACTCGCTCATGCCTCAGAAATTACTCAGGTTCCTTATAATACCTTTTCATTGTTTACTAACGCAGATATAAAATTTCCAAAGATTAAGGATGAAGCTGGTAATGAAATAGAGATTTCGCATGCCAGGTATTATGCTGCAATGTATTCTAAAGACAGGGATTTCAGGGAGCGTGCTTTTAAAAATTATTATTCATCCTATATACAGTATGTGAATACATTTGCTTCATTATTCAATGGTAATCTTAAAACAAATATTTTCAATTCAAAAGCAAGAAAATATAAGAATGCCAGGGAAGCTGCTTTGGACAGGTTTAATATACCTGTTTCAGTATATGATAATTTAATTGACACTGCAAATAACAATTTAAAACCTCTTCACCGGTGGGTAGCAATAAAAAAAGAATTGCTGGGTATTAAAGAACTTCATCCTTATGATGCTTATGTAACTATCTTTAATAATGCACAGGAGGAGAAATATCCTTATGATAAAGCTAAAGAGATTGTTTTTGATTCATTAAAACTTTTGGGCAAAGAATATTTAAATATTCTGAAAACTGCTTTTGATAACAGATGGATTGATGTTTACGAAACGCAGGCAAAAAAGAGTGGGGCTTATTCTTCGGGTACTACTTTTGGCGTGCATCCATATGTTCTGTTGAACTGGACTGATCTTTTAAATGATGTCTTTACTCTTACTCATGAAATGGGACACAATATGCACTCTCATTTTACAGGTGATTCTCAGCCTTATCCTTATGCAAACTATTCAATCTTTCTTGCAGAAGTTGCATCAACTTTTAATGAATCTCTTCTTCTTGATTATTTTATTTCAAATGCTTCTTCAAAAGAAGAG
>JAUSIA010000309.1 GCA_030648225.1 Ignavibacteria bacterium
ATCTTCTGCAAAAACAACTGAACAAATCATCAACGAAAATGTATTCGGATTAGACATTGCCGAATTCCCGCTCTATCTGGCAGAGATGAATATTCTGATGAATATGCTGCCGGTAATAATAAACGAAAAATACAATAACCCCGTTGACCAGAAAATAAAAATGTTTAAGACAATGGATAGTATTTCTGAATTTCTGGACACGGCATTGAAAAATACTTTATCAGATGTTAATATAAAATTTAAAAAGAGCAAAGGACAATTCTCTTTTGATTTTACAAGTGAATTGGATTTGAAAAGTTTTATGCGTGACAAAAGCGATTTAAGTAATTTAAAAGAAAGTTTAGAAAACAGAAACAAAATTCCCCGTTACCGGTTTGATTATGTAATTGGAAATCCACCTTATGTCTCTTACAATGAAATTTCAAAGCAAAAACTACTTTTTGTCCAACTAATGCAAGATAAAAAATTACAAATGAACGATATTTATGGGGTTAACTTAAACACTGTGCCGGGAAGAATAAAAGCATATTCACCTAAACCAAATCTTTATTCTTTTTTTATTGCGCTTGGTCTTGCATTACTCAAAGATGGAGGAAAAATGTGCTATATTATTCCTCAAACAATTTTAACAGCTTCTGACCTTGATGTATTAAGATTTCACCTAGCTAACTTCGCAACTATAGATAAATTAATAAATTTTAGCGGAAAGATGTTTGTTGGGAGGGGCATTAAACAAAATAAACCTGTTCCAACTTCAAGTTTGATTTTAATAATTACTAAAATACCTCCAAATAAATTACACGAAACTGAAATCATATACTACAAAGATTCTGAAGATGATGTTATTGATTGCTTAATAAACATTGAGAGGGGAAAAAAAGTTAGTAAAGTAAAAATCTTACAAAACAAATTAAGACAAAATATTGATAATTGGAACTTTATTAAATCCACAAAAGAAGAAACTGAATTAATTGATGAATACCATAGGAATTCAGAAAGTATGGATATTTACCGTGATTACGGATTTTCAAAAAAATATTTCAAAGACATTTTTATTATTGATGGAAGCTACAACATTCCAACTAAAAAAATATTAACCTCACAAAAAAACGATATTGATTACTATGACATCCCTGTTTTTGATAATAATTTTTTTTCAATCCCCAGATTTGGATTTTATCCGAAGAATGTAGAAATAAAAATTGCAAAGGGAGGACAAGGGTTAAAGGTTGTTGCTACTAAACATAAAGTTCTATGGAATTATATAAAACCTCAAAAATTTTTCTTTATTGGCGATAATGATAACATCCTACCTAGATTTCAACAGTTTTGCATTGGCTCAAATAATAAAAATGAAATCGTTTATCTTTTTTCTCTCTTAAATAGCCCAATAACATTTTTTATTTTTGAAAAGTACTTAAGAAGTGAAAATGAAAAAGATATGTTAGTTGGAGTAAAGGTGATTAAGGAGTTTATAAAGGTTCCAAAAATCGCTGATTTCAACAAGCATATCAAAGAAGAAATCATTACCCAAACCGAAAAGATGCTGGGAATGGAAAAGCAAACTTTTGGCGATTTAGTGGATTTTAAAAATGTGCTGATGCAGAAATTTGACAGTGCCGAAATGGACAGCAATCATTTAATCCTTCACTACAAAGACAATTCCGCCAAATGCAAAATCCTCTCTCATCCAAAATTAGTTGAAGAAACTATTTACAACATCGAGCAAGGAGAATTGTTTAATAAAGAAGAAACCAGCATCACCGAGTTGAAACACTCAATCACCTACGATAAGCCCTTGCAGCAGCAAATCAAAAATTATATTGACGACTTGGTGTTTGCCTTGTATTTCAAAATCAAATTATCTGAATTAGGATTTCAAAACCGTGAAGCAATTAAAGACGCTTGCAGCAAAAATAAATTTTACAAACTTATAAATGCTTAACCTATGGACAGAGTAGAACGAGAACAAAACTATCAATTGCTGAAATCCAACAACGGATTAAAAGAATATATCTTTATGACCCGTGCGGGCTATCGCCATTTCTTTGTCTTGGGCAAAGACCTCAAAGATGCAGAACAAAACTTTATCCGTATTGATGAAATCAAACGCTGCGGTTTCAAGCTGGACGACCTTCCCATCCGATTAGAATACAATAAAGAAAAATGCAAAGAATGGAAGATAGAGGACTATTGGGCGAAGAATGAAAATCAAAATGCAATAACAGCATAACATTGCATGCACATTTGCAATACGCACAAGCCGACACGCAAAACAATAACACTCCCTTTGTTGAAATGCTTCTCAAATTTATTTATGAACTACCGAGTAGAATGACTAAGATAAAAGAGGAGTCTGCTGAAAAAACAAAATGAATTACCTCTATCTCGGTGATTGCCTCTATGTTTTGCGGGATAATATTTCATAAACAAATATCACTATCGTATGGATTTGGGAGTTTATTAATCAGTAATTAAATTCTTTAAGAGTAAGACAACACGCTTTTTTTAAAGTTCATTTTATGAAAAAGACAACACTACTAAATGTTAGGTAAAAAAACGTATAACAAAGTCTCCTCCTTCGAAAGCCTGTCCCGAACTTGTTTGGGTTACCTTATTTTTGGCTCAATGCGATAATTTGATTTTATAATATTGTACTTGAATTTAGCTGAGTTATAAATTATCTTAAATTTAAATTTTTATTCATAGTGATTTTTGAGAGGTATATATCAGGTCAGGAAAAAGAATTTCGTTTTTCGGATTTATAGCTTTTAACAGATTTATTTAGTTACCTCTGTTTTAAAATTCTGCATATATCTCCTCTTTTAGATTAATAATAAACTGATTAGAAAAAATAAGAATCCAAATTTATTTTTTTGATTAATTAAGAATTCAATTTGTAAGAAATGTATTTCAAAAATGAGATTTCTATGTAAAAAAGACTTTTTAAAATATTGAATTAAACTAAGTATTTATTATTTGCAGAGAGGGTTGCAAATCTCTGCCTCAAATGGTCAGGAGTCACATGGTTATAAAATTAATAATCCTTTTAGGCGTCACAATTATTTTTTTATTCTTTACAAATTCTACATTTGCCAGTCAAAGTTATTTTATCGCCCTACAAAATGGTATTCAAATAAATAAACTTACCTATAAATTTGATATCATTATTAAAAGCAATGGTGATACCATTGAATTAACTTCCTATCAAACTTCAATCAATTTTGAAAATCAGTTTTTTAATAATGACTGTGAATTAAGCTTTTCATTTATCCCCGAAAGTTCTGAATTTACAAATTTTCCATTTCAAGGTATAGGAGTAATTTATTCTGGTGAAGAAATTATTTTGACTTTTGCATCACTCCCGGGTTTTGACCTAATTACCGAAGAAGAAAAAAGAATCGGAAGGTTTTCACTCTATAGTAATTTACCTTTTTCAGGAAATGACTTAAATCTAAGATGGAATTTTGATAGTAGTTATCAAACAATATTAACAGGTAAAAATTTTCTGAATTTCACAAATCCCCAAAATCATTTTAATTATTTAGGAAATTCAACAGGTATTGATTATCAGAAGGAAGTTAGCAGCTATTCACTTGAACAAAACTATCCAAACCCATTCAACCCGGGGACTACAATCGGGTTCTCAGTTCCGGAAGATGTTAATAATGTAAAGCTTACTATTTATGATGCGTTGGGACAAAAAATAACTGAATTAGTTAATTCAAAATTAGAAGTTGGTAAGTACAGCTATTATTGGGATGCAAGTAATGCCGCCAGTGGTCTTTACATATATGAGTTGAGAACTGAGAAATTTGTTTCGATGAAGAAGATGATGCTCTTGAAATGAACTCCAGGAGAATTTAGTAAATTTTAGCTTTTAAAAGGCATAGTTATGGTATATTTATATTTAAAACTAATTCATGTTCTTTTTGTAATATTATTTCTTGGCAATATTACTGTAGGTGTTTTCTGGAAAGTGTTTGCACAAAAAACCAAAGACCCTGATAAAATTGCTTTTGCATTTAAAGGGATTATAAAAGCCGATAAATATTTTACAATGCCCGGAGTTATAGGGATAACATTATTTGGAATCGGCGGTGCAATTCATGGTGGATTTCCAATTCTTGGGACAGGTTGGATCCTCTGGTCAATTATCCTTTTTAGTATTTCAGGAATTTCTTTTATGGCTAAGCTTGCGCCGCTGCAAAAACAGATTGCCGCTCTTGCTTCCGATAAAGAAAAATTTAACTGGGATGAATATCATAAACTTGCAAAGCAATGGGATTTTTGGGGATTCATCGCTTTAGCAGCACCTTTTATTGCCGTTATTCTTATGGTATTAAAACCAAATATTTAAACGAAATCTATAATAAAAATTTCTCATCTCTTTATTTCTTGAACTTAACTTGCTCTTGAACTTGAACCCCAATTGTCATCGGGCAGACTTACTCCTTACTCATCAAGTTCTTTTTTATTCTTATATTTGATTAAAACATTTTGGTTATGCCGCGCTGGTTAAAGAATTCAATAGCCATATCTCTAACACTTATAATCCTGTTTATTGCTGCAGGATTTATTTTCTACAATATGCTCACTTCATCTCTCCCTCAGTATGAAGGCGAAATAAGTGTAACAGGGATATCCGACAGAGTTGAAATTTATCGTGACAGCATGGCTATTCCTTATATCTTAGCCGGGACTGAAGAAGATGCTGCTTTTGCACTCGGTTTTATTCATGCACAAGAAAGATTATTTCAAATGGATCTGATACGCAGAGCCGGTGCGGGAAGATTAAGTGAAATTCTAGGTCCCGAAGCACTAATATTTGATAAAATGTTAAGAACTGTTGGGATTAAAAAAACTTCAGAAAGAATTCTAAAAATTCTTAAACCTGAAGTTTTGAAATTGCTTATAGCTTATTCATCGGGAGTTAATCAATATTTAAAAAATGCAAAAGGAAAATATCCGGTTGAGTTTGATATACTTGGTTATGATCCTTATGAATGGAAACCGGAAGATTGTGTTTTAATATCAAGAATGATGGCCTGGGAATTAAATATAAGCTGGTGGGCAGATATTTCTTTTACTCATCTTGTTCAGAAACTTGGTGAAGAAAAGGTAAAACAGATTCTTCCCGAATGGCAGGAGAATGCACCTTATGTTATTCCTCCGGAAATAAAATCTTATCCTAAAATTAATTCCGGATTAATTGAAATAGATAAATCCTTCAGAAAATTTTTAGGAATTAATGGAACCCATCTTGGCTCAAACAATTGGGTTATAGACAGCAGTCTTTCTGTTTCCGGTAAAACAATTATTGCAAATGATCCTCACCTTGCTTACAGTGCACCGGGAAGATGGTATGCAGTTGTTATTAGAGCAGGCAAATGGAATGTTGAAGGCATTACGCTGCCCGGAGTTCCTGCAGTTGTTTTCGGAAAGAATCAAAATATCTCCTGGACTTTAACGAACATTATGCTTGATGATGCTGACTTTTATATTGAGAAGCTTGATTCAACAGGAACTAAATATTTATTTAATAGTGAATGGAAAGAGATAAGAGAAAGTGAAGGAATTATTAAAGTAAAAGATTCTCTTGATGTAAGATTAAAAATAAGGAGTACACACCGGGGTCCATTAATTTCTGACATCCATCCATACTCATTTTTATATCCTGATGAAGATGTGAAAGACAATGCAATTAGTATGAAATGGATTGGGATGGAAACAACAGAAGAAGTGAATTCATTTTACCTTATTAATATGGCGCAGAACTGGGATGAGTTTAAGGAAGCGGTAAACCTCTTCAGTGTACCGGGGCAGAATTTTGTTTATGCTGATAAAGTTGGAAATATTGGTTATACATTTGGCGGGAAGCTTCCAAAGCGGGAATCAACATCACCTACTTTTGTATTTGACGGAACAACAGATAAGTATGATTGGAAAGGTTATGTTGAGCGTTCTGAGATACCTGATCTCTTTAATCCGCCACAGAAATTTATAGCAACAGCAAATAATAAAACTTTAGAAAATTTTAAATACCATATTTCAAATCTCTGGGAACCTTCTTCAAGGATTGAAAGAATAACTCAACTGCTTACAAGCAAACAAAAACATTCTGTTTCTGATTTTCAAAATTACCAGATGGACCAGGTTTCACCTTATGCTGAGAAAATTACAAAATATATTCTTTCAGCTTTTAATAATGTAAAAGTAACTGATAAAAATCTTTTACTTGCATAAGAACTTTTTAAAGACTGGGATTAAGAGATGAGTGAATACAGCCAGGAACCGGCAATCTATTCTGTTTTTTATATGAACCTGTTGAAAAATATTTACTACGATGAACTTGGTGATGATCTTTTTAATCAGTTTGTTTTTGTATCAAGCGTTCCTTACAGAAGTGTTTTAACAATGTTGGAAAATCAATCGCATCCCTGGTTTAATAATATTAAAACTTCCCAATATGAAGAACGAGATGATATAATTCGTAAGAGCCTTGTTGATGCCTTATCCGAACTTGAAAAAAAAATTGGCAATGAGATAAAAGAATGGCAATGGGGGAAAATTCATATAGCAACACATAAGCATATTTTCACCGGTCAGTTTTCTTTATTAGATAAATTTATAAACATAGGTCCATTCTCAATTGGCGGGGATGGCACAACTCTCTTCAATACTGAGTATCCGTTTTATGAAGCAATAAGGAATTATCCAAGGTTTGATCACGAACCTTATGATGATATTCTTGGGCCATCAATGAGATATATTTTTGATTTCTCAAATCCTGATGAATTTTATCTTATATTAACAACCGGGCAGTCGGGCAATGTAATGAGTGATCACTATAAAGATATGTCGCAAATGTGGCTCAGAGGAGAATATATGACAATTAAGACAGATGAAAAGTCAATCAGGAGAAATGAAAAACTTCTTATCTTGATTCCTGAATAAGTATTTCAAAATTATAGTTATTTTAATTAAAGAAAGTTTTAACTTTGCAATCAAAAAAATATAGCTGAGAATGAAAGTCATTGAACATCTGATAAATGCAGAAGAACCTTTAATAAGCTTTGAGTTGATACCGCCAAAACGCGGTGGTGATATTTTTAGTCTTTTATCTGTTATAGAAGATATTTCAAAATACCATCCTCCATTTATTGATATAACCAGCCATTCTGCTGAAGTTATTTATGAAGAGACATCAAAGGGAATCAGGAAAATAATTAAAAGAAAAAGACCAGGCACACTTGGAATATGTGCGCTTATTCAGAACAAGTATAATATTGATGCTGTTCCTCATATACTTACAAACGGTTTTACAAGAGAAGAGACTGAGGATTTTTTAATTGAATTGAATTACCTTGGGATTGAAAACGTTCTTGCAATCCGGGGCGATGATCTTGGATATGAAAAACCTTTGCCGCAGGGAAGAAGCAGGAATTTGTTTGCTTCAGATCTTGTTATGCAGATTGTAAATATGAATAAAGGAAAATATCTTGAAGATAGTCTGCTTGATGCAAAGCCAACAAAATTTTGTATTGGCGTAAGCGGTTATCCGGAAAAACATTTTGAAGCACCAAATCTTTCAATGGATATAAAATTCGTTAAGCAAAAAGTTGATTCAGGAGCAGAGTATGTTGTTACACAGATGTTCTATGATAATAAAGTTTTTTTCAATTATGTCGATTTATGCAGGAAAGAAGGGATTGAAGTTCCCATAATTCCCGGGCTCAAAATACTTACTTCAAAAGCTCATCTTATTAATATTCCTAAGAATTTTTATGTAAATATACCACAGGAACTTGTTGATGAAGTTTCAGCAGCGAAGCCGGAACATGTTATGGATATTGGTGTTGAATGGGCTGTTAAACAGGTCGAGGAAATATTTAACAGAAACATAGTAAGCGCTCATTTTTATATTATGCAAAATTCCCTGCCGGTTAAAAAATTAATGGAAAGATTAAAAATGTTTAAGAAGATTGCTTAGCTGATGAAGTTGCAAGGATGCATAGTTCAATGATTTATTATCCAGATAAATTTTGCCATTGATAACTCTATACTCCTACTGCTTTCTCATTACTAATATTTAATTACCTGTAAATGAAAAAACTTATAATAAACATTATATGTCACGATCGAAATTAAAATGGGGTATTGCCGGCTGCGGAAAATTTGCCGAGAATGCATTCCTTCCGACAATTCAATTGATAAGAAAAAACCAGGTCGTATCTTTATTCAGTAATAGTAAGGAGAGAGCAAATGAGCTTGCTAAAAAATTTGGTATTGCCAATGCTTTTTCAGATTATGATGAATTTCTTAAGTCCGATATAAATTGTATTTATGTTGCCAGTGCAAATGCCCATCATTATGAACAGGTAGTAAAAGCAGCTAAAGCCGGGAAAAATATTCTTTGTGAAAAACCTCTCTCAATAAATTCTCTGGAAGCAGAAAAAATGGTTAAAGCTTGTGAAGAGAATAGGGTTCAGCTTGCTGTAAATTATGTGTTCAGGTTTAATCCCCTTATTAGAAAAGCTAAAGAATTAATCATCAATGAATATATTGGAAAACTTGTTTCAATCAATTTAAACTTTAACGTTGATTTTGTACCCGGCAGTAATTTCCGGTTTAATAAATTGTTAAGCGGAGGTGGTGCTATAAGAGATCTCGGTACTCACTTGATAGACCTTCTTAGATTTTTTGGCGGTGAGATAAAAAGAATAGATGGCTTTATAGATAATATAATTTATAAAAGTGGTGTCGATGATTTTGCTTCTGCAATTGTTCAGTTTGAAAATGGAGGATACGGATATTTTAATGTTTCATTTAATAATAAAAAAGCATTTAACCGGATTGAAATACTCGGGCATAAAGGTGCGTTGAGCATTGAGAATCTTTTAGGCGCAAGGAATGCTTTTTCTAAATTAACGATACTTCGGGAAGGAGAAGTAAAAAAAGCATTCAGGAAAAGGGGAGATAATCTTTATTACCTGCTGAAATCAGTTCAGAAATCTTTCCTTAAAAATGAAACGCCGCTTGTAACCGGTTATGATGGTTTAAGAAATATGCAGTTAATGGAAGAGTTGGAATATAAATGCCTGAAAAAAGAAAGTTAGTTGAAATTTGCAGAAAGGTTTATGAAAAAGGATTTGTAGCCGCAACTGATGGAAATATTTCTACAATTACATCTGACCATACTTTCCTGATAACCCGTTCCGGTATTTCCAAGGGAGAAGTTTCTGAAGAAGATATTCTAGAGATTGATGCATCAGGAAATATTCTTAAAGGCAACGGAAAACTTTCTACTGAATTTAAAATACATCTTTTCGCTTATTCACGCAGACCCGAAGTGAATGCCGTTGTTCATTGCCACCCTGTTTATGCTACTGCTTTTGCTGCCGTCGGAGAGGATTTATTAAAACATGTTTTTCCGGAGGTTATTCTTACCTTAGGAAAAATTCCTTTATGTAAATATGAAACTCCTTCTACAGATGGATTAGCATTAAGCATGGAACCATATATTGATTTTGCATGGGCTTTTCTTCTTCAGAATCATGGTGCCGTAACATTAGGGCATAACCTTGATGATGCATATTATAAAATGGAAAAACTTGAACACGCTGCTCAAACAATTTTTGCAGCAAGATTATTAGGCGGTGAAAAGGAATTATCTTTTGAAAAAGTTAAGGAATTGCTTAACCTTGCGCGGGAAGTTTATGGTATTTTACCTGATGAAAGAAATATTTTTTGAACTCCTCCATTCCTCCGCTTTGTTAAAGGGTAGGTTAGGTGGGGTAATAGTTCATACTATGCGAAAGAGTCCTAATCGTAATCATAATCCTAATCTTACTCGATTTTTTAAATCCGATTAGGAGTACAATTATGATTAAAAACAATGTATAATATCAGGTAATCAATAAATTCTTATAGAAATTTAATGACAAACAAAAAAATTAAAATTGCTCTTCTCCTTGGAGGAACCTCACCTGAAAGAAAAGTATCCAAAGCTACAGGAGCTTCAATATATAAAGCATTAACAAATCTTGGTTATGATACTGTTTTAATTAATCCTGCATACGGAAATAATCAACCAGAAAATTTAGAAGCATATTTTGCAGATGAAGATTTTACAGAGATATCAAATGAAAACTATGTAAAGGCATTAAATCTGGATTTATTCAATTCAATTGATCTTGCATTTCTTGCTCTTCATGGAAAATGGGGAGAAGATGGAACAATCCAATCACTTCTTGAACTAAAAGGAATAAAGTATACCGGCTCTAAAGTTCTTTCGAGTGCTATATCTATGGATAAAACAATGTCTAAAATTTTATTTCAGCATAATGAAGTAAGAACACCTTTATGGTTTACTGTTAATGAAAATTACAATTTATCTTCTTTGAAGAAGGAAATTGAAAATAAATTAAAATATCCCTGTGTTATAAAACCAAATGACCAGGGCTCAACAGTTGGATTGACAATTTGTGAAAATGAAAGTGGTGTCCAGGAAGCAGTAAAAGTTGCTTTACAATTTTCAAATAAAGCCTTGATAGAAGAATATATTCCGGGAAGAGAGATGACTGTTGCAATACTTGAGAATGAAATTTTTCCTGTGCTTGAAATTAAACCAAAGCATAATCTTTATGATTATGAGTGTAAGTATACTCCCGGTATGAGTGAGTATGAAGTTCCTGCAAAGATAAGTGATGAGGTTTCTGATAATTTGAAGAAGAGTGCTCTTAATGCCTTTAAAGCTTTAGCTTGTGAGGGATATGCAAGAGTGGATTTTAGATTAAATCCTGCTAATCTTGTATATTGTCTTGAAGTAAACAGTCTTCCGGGAATGACATCTACAAGTCTTGTTCCTAAAATGGCAATGGCTGTTGGTATCTCATTCGAAGAGCTTGTAGAAAGGATTGTTAAATTAAGCCTGCCGATTAGCAGGTAAGTTTTTATAGATGATCTTATTAAAAAATAAAAGATTCAGATCGTATTTATTTCTTTTTCTCTTCATAGCCGGACTCATTTTCCTCTTTTTTAATGACCTGGGAGTGATTAAATATTTAAAATTGAAAGACGAGGTGAAAGAAATAAAATCCCAAACGGAAAAAATTGAAGATGAAAATAAAAAACTTGAGGGTGAAATTGATTCATTAAAGAAAAAGATCCCTGCTAAAATAGAACGTACAGCGCGGGAGAAGTATGATATGTTACGAGAGGGTGAAAAAGCAATTAAAGTTGAAGAAGAATAAAATGGTTAATCAGGAAATTCCGCGTATACCTCTTGCAGAAAGAATCCGCCCGAAAACTTTGGAGGAGTTCCAGGGGCAGCAAACTCTTCTTGGAATAGGGAAGCCTTTAAGATTAATGATTGAGAATGATACGCTAAGTTCCATAATACTTTGGGGACCGCCCGGCTCAGGTAAAACTACTCTTGCTAAAATTATTGCAGAATATACTAATGCAGATTTTCATCAGTTAAATGCTGTTTCTTCCGGAGTTAAAGATATCAGGGCTATAATTGAAATTGGGGAGCAGAATAAATCTT
Source organism: Ignavibacteria bacterium (assembly GCA_030648225.1). Lineage (GTDB taxonomy): Bacteria > Bacteroidota > Ignavibacteria > Ignavibacteriales > Ignavibacteriaceae > RBG-16-34-14. The sequence goes on from JAUSIA010000309.1 coordinate 11,552, forward strand.
TTAATAAAAGAACAATTTTATTTATAGATGAAATTCATCGCTTTAATAAAGCGCAGCAGGATGCACTCTTATACAGCGTAGAAACCGGATTAATAACTTTAATTGGTGCTACAACTGAAAACCCTTCTTTTGAGGTTATTCCGGCTTTAAGATCAAGAGCCAGAACTTATGTGCTTGAAGAATTAAGCAAAGATGATCTTGATGTTATAATAAAATCTGCACTTGAAAAAGATTCATTTCTTTCTCAACTGAATATAGAATTAAAAGATAAAGAGTTTTTAATTTATCTCAGCGGAGGTGATGCGAGAATTTTATTGAATATACTTGAAGCGGCAGTATTACACGAAATTGATTCTGACTTGCCTGCTGATAAGGCAGGATCCATTGTAATATCAAAGGAAATTCTTGAAGATATTGTTCAGAAGAAAAATATTATTTATGATAAAGGTGGTGAAGAACATTATAATGTAATTTCTGCTTTTATAAAAAGTGTCCGCGGCAGCGATCCTGATGCAGCATTATACTGGCTTGCAAGAATGTTGGAAGGAGGAGAAGATCCTTTGTTTATTGCAAGAAGATTAGTTGTACTTGCCTCAGAAGATATTGGTAATGCTTCTCCAAATGGATTAGTTTTAGCGGAAGCAGCTTTTGAAGCTGTTAATAAAATCGGAATGCCTGAAGCAAGAATTATACTTGCTCAGTGTACTACATATCTTGCATCTTCACCTAAAAGCAATGCAGCTTATATTGGAATCGAAAAAGCTTTATCAGAAGTAAAAAATAAACCTCTCTTTCCTGTTCCTTTACATCTTAGGAATGCACCAACAAAACTAATGAAAGATATTGGTTACGGGAAAGAGTACAGATACCCTCACGATTATGATAATAATTTTATAGCTGAAAATTATTTGCCGGAAGAATTGAAAGGTTCACAATTTTATTTCCCAAGTGAGAATGGGCAGGAAAAAAACTTGAAAGAGAGATTAAAGTTTTTGTGGAGGGGGAAGAAGAAATACTAAGAACCAGTTCAAGTTCAAGAGTAAAGCCTCCCCCGATGACAATCGGGGTTCAAGAGGAGATTTTTGACTTTTTCAGCCATAGGCTGATCAGCCTTAGGCCGAGACTTTTGATTTAAATTAGAGCAAACATCTTTCCTGGTAATTGTTTTACCAATCCTTTAAACTCCAGAGACAATAAGTGAACAAGACAATCAGAAGTTGTTAGCTTTGTTGAAGAAGCAATTATATCTATCTGAACAGCATCATCCTTTAAGACTGAAAGAATTTTCTCCTCAAAAAGATTTAATTCAATTTTTGGTTTTGGAATATTTTTTCCAATCTCGGGTTTTAGTTTTAACTGAAGTTCAACTAATACATCCTCGGCTGTTCTTATTAATTTTGCTTCTCCTTTTTGAATAAGAAGGTTAGTTCCTTCCGATTGTTTTATGCCTAGGTTTCCCGGTACTGCAAATACTTCCCGGTTCTGATCAAGAGCAAAAGCAGCAGTTTGCATCGCACCTCCTGCAATTCCTGTTTCAACAATAACACAGCCCAGACTTAATCCAGAAATTATCCTGTTCCGTTTAGGAAAATTTACTGCATCAGGTTTAGCTCCCAATTCATATTCAGTAATTATCAAACCTTCCTCAGCTATTTCATCATATAACTTTTTATTCTCAGGTGGATAAACAACATCAAGTCCGGAGCCTGTAACTGCAATTGTTCTTTTCCCGATCTTCAAAGCTGATCTGTGTGCCATTGAATCTATCCCTCTTGCCATGCCGCTTACAATTGTAATATTCTGGCTTGCTAATTCTGAAGCAATTTTTTCAGTTTGGATTTTTCCATAATTGGTCGGCTGTCTTGTACCAACTACAGCAATTGAATATTCGTCATCTTTTAAAAAGGAGCCTTTTGTGTAAAGTAGAAGCGGAGGATCATAAATCTTTTTTAGAAGAGAAGGAAATGATTCATCCCAGACGGTAATAATCTTACCATTAATTTTATTAAGTATTTCTAAATCCTTATTTAATAATGACTCGACATTTTTTCTCTGAGCATTTATTCTTTGGATTCTCCTGGCAAGATTATCACTGATTCCATCAACCTCTTTAAGAGATTTAAGCTCTGCGGAAATAACTTTTTCTAAAGTGTGGAATTTCGCAAGAAGCTTTCTGATTTTTCCTGGTCCGATTCCTTCAACGGATAGAAGCAGTTTTAAATTTAAAAGCTGATCGAAAGTAAGTTTAGACATCTATAATTGAAAGATTAAAAAATTGAAATATTAAAAGATTGAAAAATTGAACCCCATTGACAAAAGATGCTCTATAATAAAAATCAAAAGGTTAAAAAATAATTTCACCTGTAAAAATATTTCTAATCATTTTAGACCTCTAATCTTGTGGCGAAGCCATCTCTTCGGGATAATCCTTCAATCTTGTCCCGCATTTTGCGGGATCCCGCCGTGGCGGGGTAATTTTGTAATTTCAATATTATCAACTATCGCAACAATCATTGTATGAACAGGTGCTTTTCTATGCCCGAGGATCTGAAAAACAGCAGCACCTTCCTGAACAACTAAAACAGTATCACCTATACCTGAATCAATAAGATCAATAGCAATAATATCTTTTTTGCCGATATAATTTCCATTTAAATCTATTTGTTGGACAAGAAGAAGTTTATGTCCTTTTAGATTAGGATTTTTCT
>JAUSIA010000311.1 GCA_030648225.1 Ignavibacteria bacterium
GAAGAATATGGAGTAATAACAAACATCTATGCATTCATTGCAATCCTTAATATCATATTTATTTATGGAATGGATTCAGCTTATCTCAGGTTTGCCAAAGATGAAGAGCTTGGAAATGAGAAAGATATCTTTTCAACTCCTTATTATGCTGTTCTTATAATCTCCTTAATTTTCTGTCTTTTAATAATTTTATTTCAATCGCAAATAGGAAATTCTCTTGCTGTTCCTGAGAACTATAATTATTTATTCCTTTTTGTAGCATCCATTCTTTTGGCAGATGCAATTGCTGTTATTCCTTTCATACGATTAAGAATAGAAAGAAAAACCAAAAAGTTTGCTTCATTCAAAGTAATAAATATTGCAATAAATGTTTTTCTAAATCTTTACCTGATCCTAAAATTAAAAATGGGAATTGAAGCTGTCTTTATCAGTAATCTTGCTGCATCAGTAATTACTTTTATTTTAATATCTCCTTCAATAATAAAATTATTAAACTTTACATTCAGTACAGCAATATTTAAAAGGATGCTGAAATTCGGATTGCCATATCTTCCTGCAGGACTTGGTTCAATATTAATACAGGTAATAGACAGGCCGATTATGGAAAATCTGACTGATCTGAATACTCTTGGTATTTACCAGGCAAATCATAAGCTGGGAATATTCATGATGTTGTTTGTAAGTATGTTTCAATATGCATGGCAGCCATTCTTTATGCAGGAATCAAAAAATGAAGAAGCAAAAAAAATTTTTTCAAAAGTCTTAACATACTTTACAATGGCAGCCAGTGTCATTCTTATTGTTCTTTCTTTATTTATAGATAACATCATCAGGTTTGAAATTTTTGGAAAGACTTTGATTGGTCCTCTTTACTGGAGCGGAGTTACTATTGTGCCGGTAATTCTTTTTGCTTATTTGTTTTATGGGCTTTATGTTGTTTTTACTGCCGGAGTTTATATAAAAGAAAAAAGTATTTACGTGCCTTTAATAACAGGAGCCGGTGCTGCAGTAAATATTATTTCAAATTTTATTTTAATTCCATTATTAGGAATGATGGGCGCTGCAATTTCAGTTTTAGCAAGTTATATAGTTATGGCGGCAGGTTTATATTTTGCCACTCAGAAATTTTATAATATTTCTTATGAGAAGAAAAAAATTGCATTGATATTTTTATTAATTCTTCTCTTTGGTACAATTTATTACTTTTTGTATTACAGTAATCAATTAATTTTGTTTTACAAATTTCTGCTACTTATTTTGTTCTTAGCTTCAATTATATTTTTTGTTATAGAAAAAAAGGAAATAGAATTTTTAAAAAATAAATTTAAAACCAGAAAGAGCTGATTATATAAGAATGCCTGAGATTGTCCCAATCAAGATTAAAAGATTAAGTGAAGAATTTAACGATATACCTCTCCCGTCATATTCAACTTCAGGAAGTTCAGGACTTGATATAAGAGCTGCAATTGCAGATGATGTTGTTATTCCTGCAGGTGAATTAAGATTAATCCCCACTAATTTTTCAGTAGAGGTTCCTGAAGGTTTTGAAATTCAGGTAAGACCAAGAAGCGGACTTGCTGCAAAGCATGGAATTTCTATTTTAAATTCACCTGGAACGATTGATTCAGACTATAGGGGAGAGATTAAAATTATTTTGATGAATTTAAGCAGAGAGGATTTTAGAATTTTACGCGGCGACAGGATTGCACAACTTGTGGTTTCAAAAGTTTATAAAGCAGAGTTACTTGTTTCTGAAGAACTTGAAGAAAGCCTGAGGGGAAGCGGAGGCTTTGGGCATACAGGGAAAAGTTAAGCCTGCCCCGATGACAATCGGGGTTCAAGAGTAAGTGTAAGTTAAAGAGAGATATGCAACTTTGGAATTTATTAATGATTCTTTGTTGAATCTATAAAATTTGAGTTAAATGAGAGATAGCGGTTTCGGAGTACAAACAAATTTTAAGTTTAAGTTCAAATTTAAGTTCAGGAATTAATGAAATTCTTGAACTTGAACTTGCACTTTTTTTAGTACTCACATAAAATTCTAACACTCTGAAATCCCGAAATTTATAATCTGAAATTTTTAAGGAACTATGTCCGATTTCATTCACCTCCACAATCATTCACATTACAGCCTGCAGGATGGCGCCTGTACAGTTGAATCTCTTGTAGCTGCTGCCAAAAAAAATAATATGCACGCTGTTGCTCTTACAGATCACGGCGTTATGTATGGCATTGCTGAATTCTATTATAAAGCTGTTAAAGAAGGGATTAAACCTATCATTGGAATGGAAGCCTATATCGTTAAAGAAGGCAGCAGGTTTGAAAGAGGTAAAATTGAAGAGACGAATGGGAGAAAAAAATCAAAACATTATAACCATCTTATCCTGCTTGCAAAGAATAAACAGGGATATAAAAATCTTATAAAACTTTCCACACTCGGACACACCGAAGGATTTTATTACAGACCAAGAATTGATTTGGAACTTCTTAGAAAGTACCATGAAGGATTAATTTGTACTACTGCTTGCGCCGGTGGAATTGTTTCCGTTCCTCTTATTAATAATGACTATGACAAGGCGAGAGAAGTTGCAATAACGTATAAAGAAATTTTTGGCGATGACTTTTATCTTGAAGTTCAGAACCATGATATGGAAATTGAAAAAGCTGTTCTTGATGGAATGCCAAAGTTATCAGAAGAGCTTAATATAAAATTAGTTGCAACAAACGACTGCCATTACATTGAACAGGAACATAGTATAGCACATAATATCCTTCTTTTATTATCTGATAAGAATGGAAATGATTACAGGGAGCTTAGGTATGGAACGAAGGAAATTTATTTTAAATCCCAGGAACAGATGAAGAAGCTCTTTAAGAATTTTAAAGGAGCAATTGAAAACACATTAGAGATTGATTCAAAGATAGATCTTAATTTAGATTTTGAAGGGCATTACTTTCCACAATTTCCAATTCCAAAAGATTCTTCTGCAAAAAATCCGGAGGAATATTTTGAACTTCTTACAAAAGAAGGATTTGAAAATAAATTTCCAAATCCAACTCCGGAATTAAAAGAGCGTTTGGATTTTGAAATTCAAACAATAAAGGAAATGGGATTTTCGGGTTACCTTCTTATCGTTCAGGATTTTATTAATTCAGCAAAGAAGATGAATATTCCTGTTGGTCCCGGAAGAGGAAGTGTAGCAGGAAGTTTGGTTGCCTATGTACTCGGAATTACAAACATCAATCCACTTGAGTACAATCTTCTCTTTGAGCGTTTTCTTAATCCTGCAAGAAAATCAATGCCCGATATTGATGTGGACTTTGCAGATGATAAACGTGTTGATGTAATTGAATATGTTAAGAACAAATATGGCAGCAATTGCGTAAGCCAGATTATTACCTTCAATCGTCTCTCTTCAAAAGCTGTTATAAGAGATGTTGCCAGAGTTTTGAAAATTCCTATCCCAACTGTAAATAAAATCACAAAATTTATTCCTTCCAAATTCGGAAAAGTTTATACGATTGACCAGGCACTTGCCGAGGTACCAGAACTAAAATGGGTAAAAAAATCTGACGATCCTTTGATACAGGATTTAATTAAGTATGCAAAAGTGTTGGAAGGAATGAACAGGAATGCCTCAAAGCATGCGGCGGGAATTGTTATTACACCAGATGATGTTAGTAATTATGTCCCTCTTGCTACCACAGTTCAGCAGAATGATATTGTAACGCAGTTCAATATGAAAGAGATTGAAAATGCCGGTTTGCTCAAAATGGATTTCCTGGGGCTAAGAACTCTTACAATA
>JAUSIA010000081.1 GCA_030648225.1 Ignavibacteria bacterium
GTTTTTGTTGAATGGGATTATACTCCTTTAAATCCATTTCAAAAAATAAAACTACCTAAAAGACAGAAAGAGGAGCCTAAAGGATTTACAAATGATGAATTAATATTGATAAAAAACAGATTGACTCAAAAAGGAAAAGCTGTTATAAGCGATATGGTTGAGTTTTCTGTAAATACAGGTTTAAGAGGCGGAGAAATAGTTAATCTGAGATGGACTGATATAAATTTTAAAGAGAGAAAATTGAATGTTGGAAGTAAGCATCATAAAACTAAATCAAGAAAGATCCGAATAGTTCCTTTCAATGATATTATTGAGAATATTTTAATTGCCAACACTCAAAGGCAAATGAAAAATGGGAAGATAATACGAGAATTTGTTTTCACTCAAAAAAGTGGAAAACCTTATCAAATAGACACAATATCAAAGCAATTGAAGAAAGTAATAAGAGAACTTGGATTATCAGAAGAATTGCACTGGCATTCTTTGCGTGCTACAGCTGCAAGTAATTGGGTAAATAAGAAAGTACCGATATATACTGTTCAGAAGCTGCTTGGTCATGCTAATGTAAGCACGACTCAAATTTATGCGAAGGTGGATTTGGAAGAGTTGCGGGATGCGGTGAATCGCTTATGAAATTACAAGATTGAAAGATTACCCCCCTTCGCTTAAGCTTCGGGTGGGCAGGCAAGATTAAAAGATTATGGATACCAGATACAGGATACTGGATATAGAAAAATGAAAGATTAAAAGAGAAGAAAAATGCTAAAAGGGAAAAGAAGTCTGATTGAAAAAGCTGCATTTAAATATCATCAGTTGGGTATTAATGTTTTGCCTGTTGTTGGAAAAGCACCAAATTTAAAATGGGAAAAATGGCAAAAGGAAAGGCAAACACTTAAAGATATTGAGGAGATGAACTGGAATCATACTACAGATGCTGTGGGTGGAGTTGCCGGTATTAATGATTTTAGATTTATAGATATAGATGGAATAAAGGATTGGGAAATATTAGATATAATCCTGCCTAAACTAAAACTGGGACTGGAATATTTATGGATTGTTAAAAGTGGCAGCGGAAACGGAGCACATATAATATTTATTGCAAAAGATGATGACAGACTGTTTGAAATACTTGGAGGCAAAAAAGGTGTATATAAATTTAAATTAAAGAACGCTGACCTTTGTGATCATATTGAAATAAGATGGTCCGAGTCTCAGACTGTACTTCCTCCTTCTAAACATCCAAGCGGTGGAACTTACCAATTTGTTTATGATGAGCCCAAAGAAATTCCTGGCTTTATTGAAACAGAAACTCTTATTGAATTTGCTGAAGAACTTCTTATACTCGAAATGAAAAAAGTAAAAACAAAATTAAAAAAACACCAGGCTGAAGGTAAGGCAGAGAGTATAGAGAAAAATGAAAACTACGATCCGGAAGAAATTGAAACTGCAATTGATTTATTAGCCAAGAATCTAAATGAAGATTGTTATAACGAATGGATGGAAATAGGGTTTGCATTAGCTTCAATAGGAGAAGAAGGGAGAAAGTATTTTTTAAGATTGAGTCTTACGAATAACCATTATAAAGATACAAAAGCAGCAATAAATATAAAGTTTGACGGATTCTTAAAGGACTATGATGGAAGGAGCACCGTAGGTACTTTATTTTTTTATGCAAAGAAATTTGGATACGAATTAAAAAGTGAAGAGAAGGAAAAGAAAGCAGATTTTTTTCAGCAAACAGAAGAGCATTTAAAAGAGAAATATGATTTTGTTTTTAATACTCTGAAACAAAAGCTATACTGGAAAAGGAAAGATGAAAGTGATTTTAAAGAAATAAGCGATAGAGATCTTGCAACTATATTTATTGAATTAAAAAGCAAAAAGAAGATCAGCATAAGTTATGAAAATTTAAGAAGGCTGCTGATATCCGACTTCGTTCCAAAAGCTGATCCCCTTGAAGATTATTTTAAGAATCTCCCTGAATGGAATGGAACTGATTATATAGAGATGCTTGGTAAAACTGTTGTAGTTGAGGAAGGAAGTGAAGACAACTGGAAAATATTTTTGAGAAAGTGGTTAATTGCCACGGTAGCCTGTGCCTTGAATGATAAAGTAGTAAATCATAATGCTATTATTCTGCAAGGACCTCAAGGGGTTGGAAAAACCAGATGGATAAATACCCTTGTACCTGATAAGCTGCAGGATTACATCTTTACAGGCAACATTACACCTAATGATAAAGATTCAAAGTTGGCGGTTGTAAAGAACTTTATTATAAATCTTGATGAGCTTGAAACACTTAACAGGGAGGAGATAGGATTTCTGAAATCTTTAATGACACAAAAAGATGTGGAACTCCGAAAGCCTTATGGATATTTTGAAGAGCATTATAAAAGAAGATCAAGCTTTATAGGTTCAATTAATAAATTAGAATTCCTGAATGATCCAACAGGTTCAAGAAGATTTCTTTGTTTTGCTGTGGAGAAAATAGATTATGAACATGATATAGATATTGATGGGGTTTATGCCCAGGCACTATATTTATTTAATAAGGGAGAGAAATACTGGTTTAATAAATCTGAGAATAACAGTATTACTGAGAATAACATAAAATTTACTTTTCAACCGCTTGAGGAACAGCTTATACTTGAAAAGTATGAGCTTTGTGGTAAAGATGATCCTGAAAGATTAATGATGAGCACAACCGAAATAGCCCAGGCAATAATGGGGGATAAACCTTTCAACAGTAATACACTAAGACAAATTGGAATGGCTTTGAATAAATATGGAT
>JAUSIA010000326.1 GCA_030648225.1 Ignavibacteria bacterium
ACCTGGAAATGATACCTCTCCGCCCTGTCTTATATTTGCAGCTCTTTTTTCAAAAAGTAAATGATAAATACTATTGATCTTAACAAATGGAATCAGCACAGATGAATTAAAATGTTCCTCTTTATCAATCAGTTCCGGATATTCCGGCAGCTTTTCCTTTAAATGATTAAAATCAATTTCTTTCATTTTCCTCTAGTCACTGCTGTTCAAAATAATTTTAGATTCATTAGAAAGATGTATTCTATAATATCTTCAACTATAGAATAGTAATTAAAAGCACACCCTATATTTCGTCCCTACGGGACTTAATATTTAGGTCTGTTCAATTTGCTATAAATATATCGTCCTTAACAGGACTTCTTTTGTTCTAAGTCCCAGAGGGACAAAATATTTATAGCACATCATAATCCAAAAGAATTAGAAGTCCCGTAGGGACGAAATAAAAAAATTATTTTGTATAGATATGTCTTTTAAATATAAAATATAGGAGTTAATAGTAATTTAAACATAAGTTTATACTTAATTCTCCTGACTCATAATTTGTAATTGCCACGACTTTTAGAGACTGTGTCAAAATTCTAAATATGCCGGTAGTCGCAACCTTCAGGTTGCGAAATAAAACTGTTATCGCAGGCTGAAGCCTGCGGCTACCATCAATATTTTTATTTTCACACAGTCTCTAAAAGTCGTGGAATTCAAACTACATCTAATATTAAGGGCTTCAGCCCCCGATTTTTTATATCTGTGGCTAAAGCCAAATGTTGTGTAGGGTTTTTTAATCCACGACCTAAAGGCCGTGGCTATTTTAAAGAATAAGTAATCTATGAAGATTAGATTTTTTCTTAATAGTTACTTAATAATTCCTTTACATTATGGTAAAAGTACATCAGGATATTTACGATGAGTAAACAGAGGAGAAATTATGTTAAAGGAAATATTTCAAATATTTGTAGTTGTTACTTTGCTGGTTATTGCTACTTATGATACAATTAAAAATGGGAAAAGAAAGAGCAATTAAACTTCTTTTACAACAACATTCCTTGCTTCAAGGTAGGCTCTTATTTTCCTGAAACAATTTTCATCTTCTCCGAGGTACTCAGGTGGAGAGATACCTTTTCTTTTATATAAACCTTTTAAAATCAAATCAGCTACAGCGTTGCAAGTATAACCTGTTGTTCTTGCCATTGATGATGTTTTTGTCTCCTCATCAAAACGATCAAACATTTTATAAAGATATTCTTTTTTAGAACCTTTTTCTTTTCCCTTGATATGAATCTGCATATAAGTGAATTCAGGCTCATTTTCTTCAAGCTTCCATAACGGGAAAAGTAACTTTGCTGAGAGATCAACCGGTTTGATTTTTATGCCATCTATTTCCATAAGTTGATTGCTAAAAAATCCTGCTTGTTTCAGAGTTTTAATTACATCAATATGTCCCGGGTAGCGGAGAGTTTTTTCAATCATTGTGGGAACCATCATAGTCTTTAACAAAGAACGCAAACCATCTGTGTTAAAAGCTTCAAGGGTGCCGACTTTTTCTACTTCAATTAATTCAGATCCGCTCAAAGCTTCTTTTACAACTTCAAAACCGTTTTCTCTTAACCTTGCAGGGCGTATATATTCTTCAATAACATCAACAGGGGAAAAAGGGGCTTTATACTGAAAGGGCATGGTTCTTTTAAAAGGCAATCCGCCTATACAGCATTTGAAGAAATCAACTTTCATTCTTTTATTATGATAACCAAGAATAATGTTACTTAAGCCGGGAGCGACGCCGCAATCAACAACTGCAATAACATTTTTTTCTTTTGCAAGTGAATCAAGCTCAAAAGGATCTTCTCCAAAGAATGAAATATCAACTATATTCTTCCCTGCTTCAATGACTGTCTTTAAAGTTTTGAAACCCATAAATCCAGGAACAGCACCGATGACTAAATCATAATCTTTTATAAGATTACTTAGTTCCTTTTTATCTGATAAATCACTCTGAACAATTTTTATTTTTTGCTTTTTAAGCTTAGATAAATTTTGCGGGTTAATATCTGCAGAGGTAACATCATAGTCTTTTGCAAGATCAATTGCTATGGCACTTCCAACCATTCCTGCACCAAGCACAATAACTTTTTTCATAAAAATTTCATTTTAATTATTTCTTAAGTTTTCATTAATCCAAGTACTGTCCCAATCAGTAATCCATAAAAAAGATGTGCTGCCCAATGAGCAACTGCAACAGAGAAACCTGCTTCCTGGAATTCTTTCAGAGGATGATGTTCTGCCACGGTAGCAACAAGTAAAAAGCTTACAACAGCACCATGAATAAAACCAATCAGTATACCTGAACCTACATTACTTAAAAAGCCCTGAACCTCGAATGCCTGAATAGCAAATGTATAAAGAAATCCAAATACCAGCCCTGCAGAAAAATGGATTATTATTCCTGTTTTTGCAGCATTATCGAGAGATTTGGTAAAAAGACTTCCAACAGCACGAACCATATCCGCATTTGCAATACCGGATTTCGTTATAGCAGATAAAAGTAGAGTCATACCGGTTGTTGCAATTAATCCAGATACAATTGACATTAGAAAAAAATCATAAAGCGGAACATTAAGCATACTTCCTCCGCCGTTTCTTTTATTAGAAAAAATGAATCACGTCATTCTGAATTCATCCACGCCTTAGGCGGGATCCCGCCTTAGCGGTGATTTCAGAATCTTATTAGATCCCGAAACAAGTTCGGGATGACAATCCGGGAAAAGTAAATTATCAATTAATTTGTTTCTTAACTCGCTTCAAAACTCTTCTTGCAGTTTCAAAAATATTATCCGGGGTAAACCCATATTTCTCCATATTAATTTCACCCGGCGCAGAAGCTCCAAATCTTTCTATGCTTACTGCTTCTCCATATTCGCCAAGATATTTTTCCCATCCCTGTTTAACTCCTGCTTCTACAGAAACTCTTGCTTTAACTTTAGCTGATAAAACAATTTCTTTATATTCTGATGACTGTTGTTCAAACAATTCCCAGCTTGGAAAGCTGACTACTCTTACTTTAATTCGCTCAGCTTCAAGTTTTTTTGCAGCTTCTAAAGTCACCCCAACTTCGGAACCGGAAGCCATTAAAATTATTTCTGGAGAATCTGAATCTTTAAGAATATAGGCACCCTTTAATAAGTTCTTTGCCGAAGGATATTTTTCCTGGTCAAGAACCGGTAATCCCTGTCTTGTTAAAATGAGTGCGACAGGACTTCCTTTATGCTCAATTGCATACTGCCATGCATAAGCAGTTTCATTAACATCTGCGGGACGAATAACAATAACTTTCGGAATTGCCCTTAGTGAAGATAAATGTTCTACCGGCTGATGAGTTGGTCCATCTTCTCCTAATCCGATGCTGTCATGGGTGAAAATCAAAATCGGTTTTATCCCTGAAAGAGAAGCGAGACGGATTGCAGGTCTCAGGTAATCGGAGAAAATTAAGAATGTTCCGCCATAAGGAATAATTCCGCCATATATTGCCATACCATTAAGTACGCTTGCCATTCCATGCTCTCTTACACCAAAATGAAAATTTCTTCCTCCGTAATTTTCTGATGAGAAAACGGGATAATCTTTAAGCATTGTGTTATTAGAAGGAGCGAGATCTGCTGAACCTCCGATCAAACCTGGAAGCGATGAAGCAATGGCATTTAGCACTTTACCTGAACCGGCACGGGTCGCAACTTTCTTCCCTTCATCTTTAAAAACCGGAAGTTTTGATTTCCATTCATCACCATAATTATCATTCTTCAGATCAATAAAAAGTTTCGCATCATCGGGATATTTCTCTTTATACTTTTCAAAAAGCTTGTTCCAGCTTTCCTCTTTCTCCTCACCTTTTCTTTTTATTTCATCAAAAAAGTTCATCACTTTATCAGGGATAAAAAATTTCTCATCCTCAGGCCAGCCAAGATTTTTCTTTGTCAGCTTAACTTCTTCTTCACCAAGCGGAGAACCATGAGCTTCTGCGGTATCCTGTTTGTTAGGACTGCCATATCCAATATGTGTTTTTGTTACAATTATTGAGGGCCTTTTGTCCTGCTGTGCATTCTTTATAGCATTCTCGATAGCTTCAATATCATTCCCGTCCTCTATATACTGAACATGCCAGTTATATGCTTCAAATCTTTTCCCAACATTTTCTGTAAATGAAAGATCGGTGCTGCCATCAATACTTATATCATTGTCATCATAGAAGAAAATTAAATTTCCCAGTTTAAGATGCCCAGCAAGTGATGCTGCTTCATGAGAAACTCCCTCCATCAAATCACCATCACTGCATATTCCATAAATGTAGTGATCAATAATTTTGATATCATTTTTATTAAACTTCGCAGACAAATATTTCTGCGCGATAGCCATCCCAACTGCATTTGCAAAACCCTGGCCAAGAGGACCTGTTGTAGTTTCAACTCCGGGAGTAAGATAATACTCAGGATGCCCTGGTGTAATGCTTCCCCATTGTCTGAAGCTTTTAAGTTCATTCATTGAAACTTCGTAACCGGTGAGGTGAAGAAGAGAATAAAGAAGCATACTTCCATGGCCGGCGGAAAGAACAAACCTATCCCTGTTATACCATTTGGGATTTGAAGGATTATAATTCATATACTTTGCAAAAAGAATATAACCAATTGGGGCACAGCCCATCGGCATTCCGGGGTGTCCGGAGTTTGCTTTCTGCACTGCATCAACGGCTAAAAATCTAATTGTGTTAATTGCTGATTCATCAAATTCTTTGGAAACAACTGGCATTTTTTCTTCCTTGCTGGATTAAGAAAAAGTATTTACGGGTTCAAATATATTAAAAGGAAAGAGCCTCCCCAAACCTCCCGATATTCATCGCAGACAAGCTTTCCAAAGGTGGGGCTTTATAAATTAGATAATTCAGCACTCTTATTAAATAATAAACCCCACCCGTCCTCCCCTTTTATAAAGGGGAGGTGAGAAGGGGTTTTTAAAAATTCTTAGAAGATCACATTAAAATAAATACCGAGATGGATTTGAAGCAGATTTGTTTTGGATTTTGAAACATCGTAGGTAACTCTCCCATTTCCAAGCTTTACAAAACCTTCTTTCATGTATTCTGCTTCTGATCCAAAGAGATACCTCGCTTTAAAATCGAGATATAAAGAACCAACATCATCACCAACATTTTCCATCAAAAGAATTATAAATCCTCCGCCTGCACCATAGCTCCATGCAAAATCATCAAAGTTTGTTGATCCTGCTACTTCTTTATAATCGCGGCGAAGCTCACGGCTACATAATAATATATCCTACTGAAGATGTATGAGGTTTAATTTTTATAAAAGATTTTATATCCCCAGGATTTCAGGCTGAATGAAGCTGAAGAATCAAATTTTTTTTCTCAATTTCAATATTCTTTTCACTACCGGATAAATTAAAAACTGAAAATATTTTTTCTCCATTTCTTTCACGGACAAAAGCAAATATATCATCATTATTCTCAGAAGAGGAAAGAATATTTAATCCTCCTCCCTTTTCACCGCAAAGCAAAGCATCATTTTCTTCTTTTAATTCACAAAGTCTCGTGTAGAGTTTCTGGAAATCATCTTCTTTCCATTCAATCGGATCTTTCTCAAAAAACTGAAGTCTTTTATCCAATCCTGCTTCCTGCCCGCTGTAAATTAAAGGCATACCGGGAATTACAAAAGTTAATGCGGCAAACGCTTCTGCACCATCCCCAAATTTTTCAATAACAGTTCCATTCCATGAATTCTCATCATGATTTGAAGTGAACTGCATTCTGTAAGCAGATTCAGGATACATTTCTTTTTCTTTCTCAAGGCGGGCTTTCAAATCATTTGCATTCTTTTTCCCTTTAGCAATATCACTCATTAAATGATGAATATCCCACGAATAAGTCATATCAAATGCCTGGTGAAGCTCAGGTTCCCATGCTTCTGCAAGCATAAAAACTGGTTTAATATCATCAAGCTCTTTTTTTACTTGCAGCCAGAATTCAACAGGAATCATTCCTGCAACATCACATCTGTAACCATCAATATTGTACTCCTCAACCCAGAACTTCATAGCATCAATCATTGCTGCCCATAATTCTTTGCTATTATAATTAAGATCAATTACATCAGCCCAATCAGCAACCGGTGGAACAAAATTCCCCAGTGAATCTTTTGTATAAAATTCAGGATGCTCTTTAACCCAAACATTATCCCAGGCAGTATGGTTAGCAACCCAGTCAATTATAATATACATACCCATTTCATGAACCTTATCTACAAGAGATTTGAAATCTTCAGGAGTTCCATGTTCAGGATTTACAGCTTTATAATCTCTAACTGCATAATAGCTTCCAAGAGTTCCTTTCCTGTTTTTTTCACCAATAGGATGGATAGGCATAAACCAGAGAATTCCAACTCCCATTTCTTTTAACCCCGGCAGGTGTTCTTCAAAAGCTTTAAAGGTTCCTTCCTCTGTATATTGTCTGAGATTTACTTCATAGATTACTTTGTTGTAGCTCCATTCAGGATGCTCAACTGAAGTTTTTTCCTGGCAGATTAATTCAGAAGGAATGGGAAAAAAGATTAGAATTAAGACAAATGAGGTTTTAATTTTCTGAAACATTGGGTGAATCCTTTTTTATAAGTATATGTTATACAAAAATAAAATAAATTGGCTGATGATTCCTTAGAATCATTTGTTTATCTCTTTTTGCTTTAATTCATTTTCATCTGTAAAATATTTCTGAAGCGATTTTCTTTTTCTAAGCCATTTATTTAGAAAAGAAGATGACTTGGCAAAACAAAATGCAGAAGGTAACAGGAATAACCAGCCCGGCAGTATTGGCAGAAGAAGTCCTACTATACCTATAGTCAAAAATAATACGCCGAAGGAAAAATAAATTAATTTTGCAGTTCTGCTTTTAGCCGGTTCTAATCTCATTGTTATGAATTTTAAAATTGTATTAATTGTATTGTTTTTACAATATAATAAAGGTTTTATATGTTATCCCTAAAGGGATTTGGCTTATTTATTTTTTTCATTTTTTTATAAACCTGCCGGCAGGCAGGCAGGAATATCATCCCTCTGGGATTTTGAAATGCTAATTCCCGTTAGGGAAGAAATATTTATAGTTAAAGGTTAACTCCACAGAATTAAAATCCCGTAGGGATGATATATCGGTTTTATATTTTATTTAAAAGCATACCTTTGCAATAGCTATCAGGATAATACGCCTTACTGAGTAAACTAAAAGAAAATTAATATAACCTGCTCTGATTCAGGTTACAGTTACTGAGAATTTTTTCCTTAGTCTTTTGGTTAATATAAAGCTGCAATAAGAAAAGAATGGTGCGGCTAATACATCAATCGAATAATGCACGTGCTGCAGCAATACAGCAGCTGTAACTAAGATAGTTGAAATAAGAAAGAAAATTTTTAAAGATTTTGAATCGGCTAAAAGAAAAAGAAGAAACAATGTTGCTGTATGACCGGAAAAGAAAAGATCTTTTGTTAACAGCTGCCCGGTCCCAAAAAATTCCACGAATGGATCACCCAAAGGGATCATCTTTGCAGGAGGATTTAACGGAAGCAGGTATATTACAGTAATTCTGAAAACAGTCATTACAATATAACTTTGAAATGCAGTTAAGAGTAATTCAGGATTTTTTAGAAAAACTGTTAAAAAAGTAACAAGAGAAATATAAATCAATCCAAAAGTCAGCCAGGGAAGATCAACAGGTTCAAATAAATTAAGAAGCGGATCATTAAGTACAACCCCATCGCGTGTTTCAACAAAGTTAAGAAAGTTTGCTAGTGCTATCAGAATTAAAATCAGAAGAATAAGAGTAGCAGTAAATTCAATTTTAAATTTGCTGCTTTTGAAACCATCCCTCCAGTTCATCAAAGATTAATTTTATTTATAAAATAAGGAAGCATCTGCCGCCAGGTAGGCCAGTCATGTCTCATATCGTAGCCCCATAAATCCATCCAATGTTCTATTCCTTTTGAATGAAGAATTCCTGATAACCTCCTTGAAGAATCAGGATCTTCATAAGGACCTTGCCCGCTACCAATTATTATTGTCTTTGTTCTTAATTGTGATAAGACATGTTCATCAGTGAGGTTTGGAAGATAATCATCAGGAGAATTAAAGTAGCAGTTATCATCATAGTAGCCGTTCGTATATTTCTTTAAATCATAAGTGCCGCTCATTGCAATAACTCCCTGGAAAAGATCAGGTCTGCGGAAAAGAGTATTTGCAGCATGAAAAGCGCCGAGAGAAGCACCGGTTGTAATAATCTTAGTTTCAGAGGAAGAATAATTTTTTACAAAAGGAACAACTTCATTACAGATATAATCATTATACTGCTGGTGACGAATGGCTTTATGAGCAGGATGCATATTGCGGTTAAGCCAGCTTTCCATATTAATGCTGTTTATTGAAAAAGCTTTAATCTTCCCGCTTTCAATATGATGGGATATGCAGTCTATTAGCTGGAATCTTTCATACTCAAGATAATCGGCAGCAGCAGTTGGAAACATAAGAAGCCCAAAACCATAATGCCCATAAACAACAATCTCCATTTCTTTATGAAGGCTTGGACTCCACCATTTATGAATCTCTCTCCTCATTTAGTCTCCTGAATTAATTAAACTGATGTTATATAACCGTATGGAATAGTGGAGTAATGGAATGATGGAATATGTTTTAGTTCACTTTTCATATTTCCACTATTCCAACATTCCATTATTCCAAGCCGAATAAAGTGAGTCATTAATCTTTATGCTCACAAAATTCTGTTAAAACTCCAAAAGTAGATTTGGGATGAAGGAATGCGATATCGAGTCCTTCAGCTCCTTTTTTAGGAATTTTGTCAATAAGCTGAACACCTTTTAGCTCAACCTCATTCAACTTTTCCGGCAGGTTACTCACACTAAATGCAATATGATGAATTCCCTCTCCTCTCTTCTCAATAAATTTTCCAACAGGTCCTTCAGGATCTGTTGATTCAAGCAGTTCTATTTTTGTCTGACCAACTTTAAAGAATGCAGTTTTTACTTTCTGGTCTTCAACTTCTTCAACTGCATAACACTTCAACCCAAGTATATTTTCATAATATGAAATTGCCTCTTCAAGATTTTTAACTGCTATACCGATATGTTCAATGTATTTGGGAATCATATTACTAATTCAAAAAGGAATAAGGGAATAATGGAATTTTGGTCTTTAATCATAACTCCAGCACTCCATCATTCCAAAACTCCAGGTTTTCATCTTTTTTCAATTGGAATATAAGCCCGTTTAGTTTCACCCATATAAATCTGTCTTGGTCTGTAAATTTTTGCTGCGGAATATTCTCTCATTTCTAACCATTGAGCAATCCAGCCTGGTAAACGGCCTAGAGCAAACATAACAGTAAACATATTTGTCGGAATTCCCATTGCATGGTAGATTATGCCGCTGTAGAAATCTACATTGGGGTATAATTTTTTTCCAATGAAGAATTCATCTTTAAGTGCAACTTCTTCAAGGTTTTTAGCAATCTCAAGAAGCGGATCGTGGCTTATTCCAAGTTCACCCAAAACTTTATCTGCAGAAGCTTTTAAAATTTCTGCGCGCGGATCAAAATTTTTATAAACACGATGTCCAAATCCCATCAATTTAAATTTAGATTCTTTATCCTTTGCCATATCAACATATTTTTTATAGTTGCTTCGGTCATCTTTAATCATCTGAAGCATCTGGATTACCTTCTGGTTTGCACCTCCATGCAAAGGACCTGATAAAGCATTAATCCCGGCAGCGATTGATGCAAAAAGATTTGCTTCGCTGCTTCCGACCATTCTGACAGTAGATGTACTGCAATTCTGTTCATGATCCGCATGCAGAATCAATAACAGATCAAGAGCATCTTCAAGAACTTTAGGAACTTTATAAGGAGCCGACTGAACTGCAAACATCATATTCAGAATATCTGCACAATAGCTGAGATCATTATGAGGATAAACATAAGCTTGTCCGATTGATTTCTTATAAGAGAAAGCAGCAATCGTTTTGAGCTTTGCAAGGAGACGAACGATATTCAGGTATTGATCTTCTTCATATTCAGATTCGGGATAATAAGCTGATAAAGAATTAACCATTGAAGAAAGAACAGTCATAGGATGTGCAGAAGGCGGGAATCCTTCAAAAAATTTCTTCATGTCTTCATGAATCAGACTGTGGTGGGTAAGATCGTGGTTAAAATTATCAATCTCTTTTTTTGAAGGAAGATGACCAAATACTAAAAGATAGCTGACTTCAATAAAGCTCGATTTTTCAGCAAGCTCTTCAATAGGATAACCCCTGTATCTTAAAATTCCCTTTTCTCCATCAATAAAAGTAATTGAGCTTATACAGGAACCTGTATTTGCATATCCATTGTCTAATGTTATTGCACCCGACTGACTTCTTAATTTTGTAATATCAATTCCAACTTCATTTTCACTGCCAACCATAACCGGAAGTTCAAATTCTTTTCCATCGAGAATTAATTTAGCGGAACTCATAAACACCTGCATTTTTTTAAATTGAATAAAAAGTAATACAAAGTTACAAATTTTAGGTTATTTATGCTTCAATGAAAAGAAGGTTAAAATAGTAACCTTCAATTAAAAATGACTTAAGTTTTAACAGAAGGCAAGGCCCCAATGCTATTAAATCACAACATGCTCTTTATACTCTCCAAAAACCCTCCTCATTACATTACAAATTTCACCAACACTTGCATAAGCTCTAACCGCATCAATTATATAAGGGATAAGATTTTCATCAGAGCCTGCTGCTTTTTTCAAATCATTAAGGGCTTTATCAACTTTCGGCTGATCTCTTTCTTTTCTTACTTTATTAAGAAATTTAATCTGAGCTTCCTGCACTCTCATATCAATCTTAAGAAGCTCAGGTTCTTTTTCCTCTCCTGTTGTGAATTTATTTAAACCGACAATTATTCTTTTTCCATTTTCAACTTCTTTCTCAAAATCATAAGAAGCTTTCTGAATCTCCGCCTGTACATAACCATTTTCAATTGCTGCAATCATTCCACCCAGTGAATCTATCCTGCTGATATAATCTTCCGCTTCCCTCTCAATCTGGTCAGTCATGGCTTCAACATAATAGGAACCTGCAAGAGGATCAACAGTATTTGTAACACCGCTTTCATAAGCTACTATTTGCTGAGTCCGTAAAGCTGTTCTTACAGACTGTTCAGTAGGAAGAGCAAGTGCTTCATCTTTTGAATTTGTATGGAGGCTTTGTGTTCCGCCAAGCACCGCAGCAAGAGTTTGAATTGTAACACGCACAATATTATTATCAACCTGCTGTGCAGTTAAAGTTGAACCGGCAGTCTGAGAATGAAAACGAAGCATCATCGAACGGGGATTTTTAGCTTTGAAACGTTCCTTCATTATTTTTGCCCATAATCTTCTTGCAGCTCTGAACTTCGCAACTTCTTCTAAAAGATCATTATGTGAATTGAAAAAGAAAGATAACTGCCCTGCAAAATCATCTACATTAAGCCCTGCATTAATAGCAGCTTCAACGTAAGCAATTCCATTAGCAAGAGTAAAACCAACTTCCTGGACTGCCGTTGAACCTGCTTCTCTTATATGATAACCTGAAATTGAAATTGTATTCCATTTGGGAACTTCCTTCGCGCAATACTCAAAGATATTTGTTATCAGTCTCATTGACGGCTTTGGAGGATAGATGTAAGTGCCGCGGGCAATGTATTCTTTTAAAATATCATTCTGAATTGTTCCGCTTATTTTATCTTTTGATACTCCCTGCTTCTCAGCAACAGCGATATACATTGCGAGAAGAACTGAAGCTGAAGCATTTATAGTCATTGAGGTGGAAATTTTATCAAGCAGGATCTGATCAAAAAGAATTTCCATATCGGCAAGTGTATCTATTGCAACGCCAACTTTACCAACTTCACCATAAGCAAGAGGATCATCACTGTCATAACCAATCTGAGTTGGGAGATCGAATGCAACGGAAAGACCTGAAGTACCATGAGAAAGTAAATACCTGTAACGCTGATTTGATTCTTTTGCAGTACCGAATCCTGCATATTGTCTCATTGTCCAAAGTTTTCCCCTGTACATTGTTGGTTGAATCCCTCTTGTGTAAGGATATTCACCGGGAAAGCCTATCTTTTCAATATAATTTTTTTCAGCAGTATCAAGAGGTGTGTATAAAGCTTTTACTGGTGTGAAAGAAATAGTTGTGAATTCTTTTTCTCCTTCCGGATATTTTTCTATAGATTTTTTATAAGAATTATCCTGCCAGTTTTTGAAAGCGAGCTGAACTTTGCTCTTTAATTCGTCAGTTTCTTTCATTGTATTTACTCTCTTTCATTGCTCATGGATTATATTAAATGAAAAATTACAAAAATATTATCAAATAGTTTGGAAAGAGAAAATCAAAAGAAAAATTAGTTTAAAGTCACGTTACGAATTAAGCAGAGTAAATTAACCTCACCCTCGGTCCCTCTCCTTATCAGAGACTGTGTGAAAATAAAAATAGCCACGACTTTTAGCTTAGCCATCCCTTTGGGATAAGTCGTGGATTAAAAAAATAAAAAACAAAATGGGGCTTTAGCCCAAGATTTTAAGGGGAAACTGTGGCTAAAGCCAGAATTTATTTATCAATTTCTCCACGAGCCAAAGCTCGTGGCTATATCAATATTAATTTTCACACTACCTCATCAAGGAGAGGGAAGTTTTAAAAGTCCTCTCCTTAATAAGGAGAGAGCCTGTCCCGAACTTGATTCGGGAATTTAGGTGAGGTCAAAAACAACCAAAAATTTTGTTCGGGAATTTCTTTAAGATTAAAAAGAGGAGGGGTTAACTAAGTGAGGTTACTTCTTCGAGTGTATTAAAAATATCATTTCTTGAGAAAGGTTTAACTATAAACTTATCAACACCGGCTTCATAAAATTCTTTAATCTTTTCTTCCATAAACTCGCTTGATATTACAATGAGAGGGCGTTTTAATGAATCATTCTTTTTCAAATCTTTGCAGATCAGCAGGCTTTGTGCCCAGTGATTATGGCTGACATCAAATATAATTACACCATGATCTTCCTGGTCAATATGATCAATTTTGAAATCACGGAAGTTATGCGCTTCAATTTCATATTTATTTTTCAGGAAAGCTCTCAGAAGATCATAAGATTCACTTGAATCATCAAGCATTAATATTCTCTTTAGATTCTTACTATGCTTCTTTCCGGCTTTGCTTAAACGGATATTCTGAGATATTGGAAGTGTAAATGAAAATGTAGAGCCGACACCTTTTATACTGTCTACCAGAAGAGAGCCGCCCATTTTTTCAATGTATCTTTTTGCAAGTGCAAGCCCTAACCCGTTTCCTTCATAATGTCTTCCTATATTTAAATCCTCCTGGCTGAAAGGCTGGAAGAGATGATCCAAATATTTAGATGAAATACCAACACCGGAGTCTTTTATCTTACAGATTACCAGCTCTTTATCCTGAAGAACTTTTAATTCAACTTCTATAAAACCCTGGGTTGTAAATTTTATAGCATTACTTAGAAGATTATTGACGGCATTTTGAATACATTGATAATCAACATCAACAAAAACAGGTTTATCAGGAAGCTGATTTCTTAATTCAAGTTTCTTTTCCTGCGCCAGAGGCTGCAAGGAACTAATAGATTTTTTCAGAACTGAACTGAGATCATATGCTTCAATATTAAGTTTGTAATTGCCTGCATCAAGCTGAGCAAACTCCAGCATCTGGGTTATGCTTTTAAATAACCTTTCGCTGCCGCTGTACAAATTATCAATATAAACTACATCTTCAGGAGATATTTTATCTCTAAGATTATCTTTGATAATAGAAGCATATCCGAGAATTATATTTAAAGGTGTTCTAAGTTCGTGGGAAAGAACATTTAAAAATGTATTCTTCAGTCTTTCAGCTTCTTTATAACCATCCCGGGCTTTTTTAACTTCTTCTTCAGCAAGAATCATCTCTGTCTGGTCTATATGAAAAAGAACAACATAACCCATTCCATCAATATCTATATGAAAAATATTGGTTCTGAAAAGTGGAGCCGTGATTTCTTTATTCTTTAAAAGAGAATCCGAATAGTTATTAATAGTAATATTATTATTATTCTCAAAAACTTTTTTAATTGAATAAAGAATTCCGTTTCTTTTTAGTTCAGGATCTTCGAATGCCGAATATTCTTTTAATTCATCTAACTGATAACCCCACTGGGAAGTGAAAGCAGGATTTATATATACAATTTCCCCTCTATCATTAATAACCTGAGTAGGAAATTGTAAATAAGCATAAAGAGAGTTAAAATATTTAGTTGTTGAATCCTGCATATTAATAATTTACCGGCAATGAAAATCTGATTGCTGCGCCTTGTGAGTTTTCAATTATTTTTATTTCACCACTGTGCTGATCTATAATACTTTTACAAAGGAATAAACCATAACTTCCGGCTTTAAGATTTAAAAGATCAGAGAATGAATTAACTTTATCTACAGGAAAACCAGGACCATTATCTTCAATCTCTACAAAAACCTGTCTGTTTTCAGAATAAGTTTTGATTGTAATTGTTGCATCTTTTTTTGCTTCTGCGGAATTAGTAAAAAGATGAACAAGCAGATGTTGTATCTGTTCAGAATCATAAGTGCATAAAGGCAGCTTTTTGAAATCGGTTTTAAAATTAACTAAGTGAAATTTTTTTATCGGCGAAATATATTTTATAACCGAAGATATTGTTCTATTAAGATCACCGCTGTCTTTATTCAGGTTCATTACAGAAGTTTCCATTAGAACCTGGGCATACTTTTGAATGCTCCTTA
>JAUSIA010000329.1 GCA_030648225.1 Ignavibacteria bacterium
AAGATTTTCAGAAGTTTACAGCAAATCTTTAATGAATCTGCAAATAAAGAAAGATGAGTTTAGAATTCCACATCTATATGATAATGATTTACTTATTAATAGCTCAATTTCTTTAAGTCACCATGGAGAGTATGGGGCTTATGCTATTAATTTTAATAGGAATAAAAAAAGCAACCCATAGCTTCAGCTATGGGAATAAAAGGTAATTCAAATTATCAGATAACCGTTTCAACGGTTTAATGGGAGGCATCATGTCACACTCACTATTAAAAATATGGATACACGGAATATTCGGTACAAAGGATAGAACCTCACTAATCAAAAACACCTTTGAAGCTCAATTACATTCACACATAAAAGAAAAATTAGAAAGAGAACTTGACTGCAAGGTAAGAATAATCAATGGAACAGAAGATCACGTCCATATATTATTTTTATTATCGCCAAATTTCACTATGAAAGATATTTTCCACAATGTTAAAGGAGAATCTTCACATTGGGTTAACCAATCCGATTTTATAAAATATAAATTTGCTTGGCAGACAGGTTACGGCGCTTTTTCCGTTAGTGAATCAATGGTAAAGGAAGTTGAAAAATATATAGCTAATCAGAAAGAGCATCATAAAAAGATGACTTATGAGGAAGAAATTGATTTGTTCATTAAAAAATACGGGCTTAAAATTATAAACCCTGCCTTGCCGGCAGGCAGGCGTTGAAACGGTTTTTGTAATTGTTTTATTCTTTTATCCCACGGTTAAAACCGTGGGCTGCGGGGTTATAAAAATACAAGGGGCGTTCTTCAAAGGAGTCCTTCGGACTTATTGAGCTGTCACTCTGAGCGAAGAGTCCTAGATTCTTCGTCCCTTCGGGACTCAGAATGACAACTTTTACTTGTGCGTAGTTTTCCGGAGCTCGTACTATGTTTTCTTTTACTAATGCAAGGTTTTCTGGAGCTCATAATATGTTTTCTTTTGCTAATACAAGGTTTTCTGGAGCTCGTACTATGTTTTCTTTTGCTAATACAAGGTTTTCTGGAGCTCATATTATATTTTCTTTTGCTAATGTTGTGTTTACTCTCACTAATGTTCACTTTTCTTTTGCGTGAATGGATTGTGTACTTGCAGGAGAAATCTTAGCACGAATGAAATTTGTTTGCACATTAACAATAGCGGAATGAATATATCCCCAAAAAACTTTCCTCCCCTTTACCAAAGGGGAGGTGAGGAGGGGTTTTCTAATCGCTCTAAAATCTAATTTAGCAAATCAATCATTACCGAAATTTCATCAGCAAGCTGGTCCACATTTCCGGAAAATCCCACACTCATAAACCTTATGCTGCCGGTTTTATCAATAATAAATTTTGTGGGAATGCCCGACACACCAAAATCACCAATTACTTTGTTATCATAATCTATCAATATATGGAAAGGATAATTATTCTTCTTTATAAAATCTTTTGCATTATTTTTTTTATCCTCTACACGCTCCCAGGAATTAACAAATAAAAACTTAACATTTTCATTATCAGAATATTTCTCAACTGCTTTCTTCATTCCCGGGAAAGATTGAAGACAAGGTCCGCACCAGGTTGCCCAGAAATCAATAATAACCGTTTTCCCTTTTAAATCAGCCAACGATACTTTTTTCCCATCAAAATCTTCAAGAGTAAAACCAGGAGCGGGTTTATTTATCATTTCACTCTTAAACTTATCTTCAAGCTCTTTAAAAGCAACAGATTTAAACTGCGAGAGATAATTTTCAAATCCTTCATCAGAACCTTTTTCGGAAGTATAAACTTCTTTCAAAACATCAATCATTGCTGTGGTACTTTTGCCTTCTTTAATATAATCTTCAATTATCCTTTTTGTTTTTGATTTGTCACCGTTTTCATAAACAACAGTAACATACAATTCGTTTATCTCACCCTCTTCATTCTTCGTAAGCTTCGCAGCTTTTTCAAGATTAGCTTCCGCATCTTTTTTATTACCGGTTAGATATAATGCTTTACCATAAGAAAAATAATTCAAGCCGGCATAGTATTCAGTTTCTTCCTTCCATTCTTTTTCTGTAAGATATTCAGGTTTTTTGCCGGAAGGATTTGATAATTCCTTTTCCGCTCTCTGAACACCCAGCTTTGCAATTTCCAGTGCAATATTTGAATCAGCATTTTCTTTATATATTCTCTGGTTAACAGAATAAAAACGAAACAGGGTTGTCCTATCATTGTTTGATTTAAAAAACTCAAGAGCTTCGTTGTATAGTTTGTTATCACGATAATAAATTGCTACCATATCATAAGCTGGTTGAGAATATTTGCTCTCAGGAAAATCTTTATAAAATTTATCAGCAAGTTCTTTCTTCTTTACAATATCAAATTCATTCTGAATTTCCTCATATCTCTGGCGCTGAACAGCTTCGTTCTGAGGAAATTTTTCCGATAGCATATTTTTATACTTATCAGACTTTCCCTGATCTCCTGTTCTTTCATACCAATCCATTAACACAGTCAGATTATCTTCAGAAAGATTTTCTTTCTTCTCAAGATCGGATAATTCTCTTTTTGCCAAACTATCTGTTGTTTCGGGATGCAACTGAGAATAAGTTAAAAGATAAGCGTTGAGATATTCGTCTTTAATTCCGGGATTTGCAGAAAAATCTTCCTCCAAATATTTCATTGCAAGTTCAAAATCTCTTTCAAGGTCTATATAGTATGAACCCCAGTTTAAAACAGCAGCACCCAACCCGGCAACACTTCCGGGAATAGTTTTATCGCCATCATATAAATGGATTACATATCCCTTCTTATCATTGTTATCAATATTATCATCATTCTTGAATTTAATAATAACACCGCGTGTTTCTTCAGTTGTTTTAATTTTTCCTTCCCATCCATTCTTAACTTTCATCATTTCAACACCAACTGCATCATCAAGTTTTGTGCTGTAGAGATAAGCAGTCATTTCTATTTTATCATAAGATGAGAGTTTAGTACTATCCGCATTATAAAAGATTGTTACCTCATCACCGGGTTCAGGTTTTTCAGGATAATAATCAAATACCCCTTCCCAAACTGGTTTTGAAGAACAGGAAATTAAAGTAATTATATAAAGAAATAAAAAAATATTGATAATAAACTTTTTCATTAGAGATACTCTTTCTTTGATTTTCAGCATAAAAATAGAATTATCCTTATACTCATACAAATCATAAAGAATTATTCAGTAAATGTGTAAGATTATCGTTGAATTTGGTTAAATATTTTTCAAACTTATAATTGATTTCAGCGGGTAGGTTCACCATTAACAAAAACATAAAAGGATATAAATGAATAAAAATTTTACTCTGCTTTTTGTTTTACTTACAGCTTTCTTTATTTCTTTATAGTCTTTTTCAATCTGGAAAAAATAAAAACCGGGATAAAATTTCAGGAGCTTATGATGCTTTGAATTTCTGGAGTTCGCAGAGGGTTTATCCATTTAATGATTTCCCTGATAAAAAATATTACCAGGAATTTGAAAAGTATAAAGCAAACAGGAGCCTGAATAAATATAATGGCACAATTTGGGAAACAATCGGACCTCATAATACTGCAGGAAGAACTCTCTGCATTGAATTCAATCCTCAGAATCCAAATACAATTTATGCTGGTTCTGCAAGCGGTGGTTTGTGGAGAAGTTATACCGGAGGCTTTGGTGCAGAAGCATGGGAATATATTTCAACCGGCTACCCTGTTTTGGGTGTTAGCTCAATTGCAATATCACCTGATGATTCCAACACAATTTTTATTGCCACCGGTGAAATATATAATTATGATGCGGCAGGAACAGGTGCTGCTTTCCGAAATACAAGAGGAACTTATGGTATAGGTATTCTAAAAACTACTGACGGTGGTTTATCCTGGACTAAAAGTTTAGACTGGTCTTACAACCAACAGCGGGGAGTTTGGGTTGTCAGAATAAACCCTCTTAATCCGAATACAATCTGGGCAGGAACAACAATCGGAACCTTTAAATCAAATGATGCAGGTGAAACATGGCAGCAGGTTCATAATGTTGTAATGGTAATGGACCTTGTTATTAATGCAGCCGATACTAACATAGTTCTAATTGGCTGCGGAAATTTTGAAAGCACCGGCTATGGAATTTACAGAACTTCTGATAATGGAAGTTCCTGGACAAAAATCACTTCCTCTTTACCATCAAACTTTATGGGAAAAATAATGCTGGGAGCCTATGAGCAAAATCCAAATATTGTTTACGCAAGTATAGGCAACGGTTTTTCAGGTTCTGATGGTGCAAGCTGGTTATGTAAATCAACTGATGCAGGAGAAACATTTACAGTAGTTTCAACACAGGATTATTCACAGCACCAGGGATGGTTTTCACACGATGTAGCAATTAATCCAAATAATTCCAGTATAGTAATTGCTGCAGGGATTGAAGCATGGAAATCAACTAATGGAGGCCCAAACTTAGTTCGAAAATCCAATGGCGGAGTAATATTAGGAAAACCACCAATTGGAGGTCCCGATGGTCCTCCTGATTATGTTCATTCAGATATTCACGAAGTCCGGTTCCGACCTGATGATCCTGATATAGTTTATTATGGCACTGACGGTGGAGTGTTTGTATCACTTGATGGTGGAGAAACTTTCCAAAGTGTAAACGGAGGTTATCAATCAGTTCAGTTCTATAATGGATTTTCCAGTTCATTCCAGGATTCTCTTTTCTCTCTTGGAGGTTTGCAAGATAACAGCACTATTATTTATGACGGAAGTTTAGCATGGACAAGAAGAATCGGTGGTGATGGAAGCTGGACTGGTGTTAATTCAGAGAATGATAATATTGTTTATGGCTCATGGCAATTTTTAAGTATGACAAAATCGACAAACAGGGGAATTTCTTTTTCCAGTATTGCTCCTCCCAACCAGGGAAATACTGCATTTATCGCTCCTTATGTTCTAAGTGTTATTGATCCGAATATTCTTTATGCTGGAAGATCGAGAGTTTATAAATCCACAAATGGCGGTAGTGGATGGACAGCAACAAATAATAATAATCCTCTTGATGAAAATCCGTGTATTGCACTGGCAATTTCTTACCAGAACAGCGATGTGGTTTATGCTTCAACTGCACCGCTTATAATAAGGGGAAATATTTTTGTCACTTCAAACGGCGGAACAAGCTGGACAAATATTACTGGTAATCTTCCTGACAGATTTCCTATTGATTTAGCAGTTGATCCTAATGATGATAATATTGTCTATGTTACTTTTTCAGGCTTCGATGCTTCGCATTTTTTTAAATCAACAAATTCAGGAGATGAATGGATAGATATTTCTACGGGACTACCTGATGTTCCAACTTCTGCTGTTATTGTTGATCCTGATTACCCCGGACATATTTATATTGGAAATGATCTTGGTGTTTATGCTTCAACAGATGGTGGCAATAGCTGGATTGATTTTAATGATGGTTTACCTGATGCAGTTATTGTAATGGATTTGAACATTGTTTATCCCAACAGAAAATTAAGAGTTGCAACTCATGGAAATGGAGCTTATGAAAGAGATTTAATAGGAAATACTTTAGATGTGGAGCAGGACAAAAATATTATTGCTGACTACAGCTTAGAGCAGAACTATCCGAATCCATTTAACCCAACAACAAATATCGGATTTCGGATTTCGACCGGAGGATTTATTTCATTGAAGGTTTATGATGTTGTTGGAAAAGAAGTGACTATACTTGTTAATGAAGAAAAACCCGCAGGAGAATATGAAGTTGAGTTTTCCGCCAAAGGCAGATCCGCCTCTGGCGGAGATGCTTATAATCTTTCAAGCGGAATATATTTTTATAAACTTGAGGCGGAAAATAACTCGGAAACTAAAAAAATGGTCCTCTTGCGTTGAAATTTTTGAGTATAAAATTTTAGTAAAATAAATAGCGGGGTGCAAAAATGAAAAAGATAATTTATTTTACAAGTATTTCTGCGCTTTGCTTTATTCTCTTTAAGTAGTAACTTATAGAAAAAAATGGTGATATTATGAAAAGATTATATCTTTTTATAACTGTAATTTTCCTGCCAATAATTATCATTAGAGCACAAAATGATTTATATGAATACATTGCTATTAATGAAGTCCTAATGTGGATATCAAATAATGGAAATGGTTCTCACGATCCTAGAACTGATGGCAGCGGTTTCTACTGGCCTGGGGGTATTAATGCAACCAAATCTTCTATATTTGAAGATGGGCTTGTTTGGGGAGGAATTGTTAACGGACAGATAAGAGTTAATGGTAATACATACAGGCAGGGATTACAGACTGGTATTATTCTTCCAAATGGCGAACCAGCTGATCCTTTAAACCCTAAATACAAAATATGGAGATCAAGAATTAACTGGGAACTGCTTCCTCCTGGTCCAGAAAGAGATCGATATGAATTTGACTATTTAAACTGGCCTATTGATATTGGTGCCCCTTGGGAGGATGTGGATAATGACGGTATATATACTCCTGGTATTGACAATCCTGATTACATTGGAGATGAAATAATTTACTACGTCGCCAACGATTTAGATTCTGTTAGAAGTACATTTACTTATGGTTCCCCACCCATTGGACTGGAATTCCAAACACTTATTTATGGATATGAAAGTAATATTGAGCTAAAGGATGTTGTTTTCAAAAAATATAAGATAATTAATAAAAGCGGAACCGATATTGATAGCATGTATTTAAGTTACTGGGCTGATAATGATTTGGGTTTTGCAAGTGACGATTTTATTGGATTTGATTCTACTTTGAGTTTAGCTTATACGTATAATGCCGATAATAATGATGATGGTGTTTATGGTACTCCACCACCAGCAGTCGGACATATGATTGTTCAGGGACCAATTATACAAGGGCAATCGACTGACAGTGCTTTATATAATTATCAATGGATATATGGATATAAAAATCTAAAAATTTCTTCTTCAGGACCTAATTTTAAAAATGATCCTTCATTACCGGGTGATCCACCACATGGTATTTACAATGGAACTATTCAGTTTTACAATTTAATGAAAGGTTTAACTAACTTTGGAGATAGTCTTATTAATCCACATACAAATCAACCTACAACCTGGGCTATAACAGGAGATCCATATTTTCAAGCAGGATGGTATGAAGGCCCGGGATGGCCGGGAGGTCCGCAATCTGCAGATAGAAGATATCATCTGAATTGCGGCCCTTTTAACATGGCCCCTGCCGATACACAAGAAATTGTTTTTGCTATTTTTATGGCTCAGGGTAATTCAAACATACATAGCGTTTATGAACTAAAACAGAAAGGTTTATTCATTCAACATTTCTATGGAAATACTTTTATAACTGAAGTTAAAGATGATCCTAATACAATGTATGATTTTTCCCTTAACCAGAATTATCCGAATCCTTTTAACCCAACAACAAAAATTGAGTACTCAATTGGTGCATCGGAATTTATTGAGCTTAAGGTATTTGATATTCTTGGAAGAGAAATTGCAACACTTGTAAATGAACAAAAATCCGTAGGAAAACATAGGATTAAGTTTGATGCATCTTCGCTTACTTCGGGAGTTTATTTTTACAGGTTGAAAGCTGGTGATTTTATTCAATCTAAAAAAATGCTGATAATAAAATAATCAAAGGTGTTGTTATAAAGGCTGAGTTTAAAGTTTCTTTTTTTTGGTATATTATTTATGAGATTAATAATTCCCATAAATAAATTCAGGATATATTTTGAATTCATTTTTATTCAGGGCTTACCTTTCTTTCTGGCAGAGAGTACCTATAAAATATCAATATAAAATCTGGGATTGGCTTAAGTACAGGTTTAACCCGAACACATTATCGCCCAAACTGCCTGGTGCTGTCATTATTGATCCTATAAACATCTGCAATCTTGATTGCCCTCTTTGTGCTTCCAAAACACAGAATTATGAAAAAGGAAAAATGAGCTTTGATACTTACAAAACCATTCTTGATAAAATTCCTTCTTTAAAAGTTGTGATACTTTTTAACTGGGGCGAACCTCTTCTTCATCATGAAATATTTAATATTATTAAAGAATCAGTATCAAGAAATATTTATACAATAACTCATACAAACTTCAGTCTCAAACAGAAACCGGAATTTTTTGAACGGCTTGTCAATTCGGGTTTACATCAGCTTGTAATTTCAGCAGATGGAGCTACACAGGAATCTTACGAAAAATACAGGGTGAAAGGAAATTTTGATTGGGTTATTAATAATATTCGCAATACAGTTGATGCAAAAAAGAAATTGAAGAGAAGAGATCCGAAAATTGTTTGGAAATTCCTCGTTAATAAATTTAATGAGCATGAAATAGATTATGCTAAAGATTTTGCAGGAACTCTTGGAATAGAAATTATGTTTGATAAAATGGGTTTATCGGATGATATACCTGATATTGAATTTCCGGGAAC
This sequence comes from Ignavibacteria bacterium, assembly GCA_030648225.1. Taxonomy (GTDB): domain Bacteria; phylum Bacteroidota; class Ignavibacteria; order Ignavibacteriales; family Ignavibacteriaceae; genus RBG-16-34-14. The sequence continues at coordinate 8,479 of JAUSIA010000329.1, forward strand.
ACTTCTTGAACGCAAGGAAAAATGGCTTCCTAAAAATCCTAAGTATATTTTAGATTATTATAAGAACGGGAGATACACTCCATTAAATAACAAACCATGCAGCCAGCTTTTTAACTCAACTGTAATTAATCCTGATGGAAAGGTAACTCCCTGCTGCTGGGTAACTAGTAAAGAAAATGTTTGGGGAGATTTAACTAAAGAATCTTTTGAAGA
>JAUSIA010000084.1 GCA_030648225.1 Ignavibacteria bacterium
CTTTTTGTTAATCCTCTACGAGGATAATAAATCAGAGCTGATTTTTCTTTTACAATAATCAAGCATCTATGATGCTTTTTAAGATAATGATTCCAAATTAATTTTTTGACCTTGCAGAGGTCATATTATTGTAGAAAACAATTTGACGCACAATCTTGTTAATCCTCATAGAGGATTTATAATTATCTGACAAGAGATTTTTTCTTAATTTTAGTTCATTAAAAATTCAAATTCTTTTTAAAAGCTTAGCTAATTCTTCCAAACCACTATGATAAATCTGATATTCATCATATACTAAAGAAACACCATCTTTAACAACCCACTTCCCATCAATCATTACATGTATAACATCTTCATGGGAGGTTGAATAAACAATATTGGAATAAATATGTTCTTCATCATTTGAATAAACTTTATAAGGATTATCAAGATCAACTAAAACAAGATCAGCTTTTTTTCCTTCCTCAATGCTGCCTGTTTCATTATCAATATGCAAAGCTTTTGCACCTTCAATCGTAGCCATCCTGAAAATCGTCTCCGCATCAAGGATTGCTGGTCCATAAACCGGTTTTTGTATTAATGCGGCGAGACGCATTTCCGTAAAAGCATTTAAGTTGTTATTACAGGAAGCACCATCTGCACCAAGTGAAACTGAAATACCTTTCTTTAAAAATTTTGGTACATCAGCTATTCCTGAACCTAACTTAAGATTTGATGATGGGCAATGTGCAATTTTAACCTGCCTGTCTTTTAGAATATCAAATTCCTTTTCATTTATATGAATGCAATGAGCCAGAACCGAATATTCATCTAATACTTCAATTGAATTAAAGTATTCAATATTTTCCTGTTTAAATTTTTTCCTCACCTCGGTAAGTTCTCTTGTGTTTTCGGAAGCATGAGAATGAAATAAACTGCCCGGAAAATCATTCATCATCCTGTGTGTTTCTTTTAAAAGCTCTTCGCTGCAGGTAAGAACAAAACGTGGAGCAAAAGCATATTTAATCCTTCCATTTTTAGTATTGTGAAAACTCTTTGCCAGTTCTTCAGAATGTTTTAGTTCATCTTCTGTTGATGAGCAAAAAGGTTCAAAGAGATCATTGATATCAATTAAACATTTTCCAGCAAATGCTCTTATACCTGAATTTATTAATTCTTCAAAAATTATTTCCTGGTACCTTAATGTTCCCATATCAAGGACTGTCGTAGTTCCTCCCCTCATTAATTCATTTAAACCAAGCTTAACAGAAACTGCAAGTGAGTTTTTGTTAAGAGCGTTTTCATATGGGAAAATTCTTTTCTGGAGCCAATCAAGAAGATCGAGTTCATCAGCAAGACCGCGGAATAATGTCTGGCACAAATGAATATGTGTTTGAATAAAGCCTGGAATAAGTGTCAGGTTTTCACAGATTAAAACTTCTCCTTCAAAAGAATCTACATCCGATCCTTTAACCTTCCTGACTGATTTAATAATATTATTATCAACTTCAACTGCAGTGTTTCTAAGAATGCTTCCGGCCTTATCTGCAGTAATAACCTGTTTAGGAACAACCAGTTTTTTAGTTCTCTGCTTTTTCATTTTCTTTTAATATCTCCTCCATTATTTCAAAAAGCATCGGGAGAAATCTCTGAAACCTGAATTCAGGATTTTATAATTCATATCAAGTCGGTATTTCCTTACTTCAGTAGTTTTCTTCATAAATAGATTCCTTAATTATAATTTCATATTAGTAAAAGTCTTAATCATAATCCTAATCTTACTTGATTTTTTAATCCGATCAGAAGTACGATTATGATTACGAGTATGAATAACATCAGCTATAAAGACAAAATTACTTTTATTTCCATTCATTACTAAAAATTTCAAACTTTAGAATTATCATCATTTGGTATTTCTTCCTCTTCCCAATCATATTTTATATATGGATCTTCTTTTCTAAAAATTAAAGCAATAATAACGCCTGAGATTCCTCCGAACAAATGAGATTCCCAGGAAATCCCTTTCATCCCGGGAAGCACACCCCAAACTAATCCCCCGTATATAAAAGTTATAAGCAAAGCAATTGCAATTGATCTGTTATCTCTTCTGAAAACTCCGCTGAAAAATAAAAAGCCAAGCAGGCCATAAATTATTCCGCTTGCACCAATATGGTAAACCTGTCGGGCGAAAAGCCAGACAAGTATTCCTGTAAGTAAATATATCAGTGCCAAAACTTTTAATGATGAATTTGGATAAAAATAAATTACTGTTATGCTTAAAATCAGTAATGCAGGAGTGTTTGAAATAAGATGAGCAAAATCAGCATGAATTAATGGCGCTGAAAGAATTCCTGCAATGCCTGATATTTCCCTGGGCAGGATTCCATAATGGGCGAACGGCAGAGTAAACGCTGATTGTGAAAAATAAATCATCCAGATTATAATTATAAAAGCAGCGGGAATTAAAATACTTTTTCTGCCTTTAGTTAATTCAAATCCGGTCTGATTAATTTCTTCCTTCAATATTGTGACCCTTAAGTGATGATCTTAAGAAATATAAATCTATCTTTTCACAAACTTAATTCGGAATAATTTATATTCAAAGCAATACTTCACATTGTGCAAACATTAGAGGGAAAAATGAAAAAAGTAATTTTTATCCTGTTAAGCCTTGTAATATTAAATCAAAATTTATATGCAGGTGCCTGGCCTCAAAAAAAAGGAAGCGGTTATTATAAACTTAGTTTCAGATTTATTGAAGCAGAAAATTTTTATGATGAGGAAGGAAAAAAAATTCCTCTTAACGGAACATTTACCGATTTAACACTTGGTTTTTATGGCGAATATGGA
>JAUSIA010000339.1 GCA_030648225.1 Ignavibacteria bacterium
GCCTGCTGCAGAGCCAATTTCTCTTCACGGACATCCAGATCAGCTTGTTTTTGTTTAATACCTGCTGACAAATTATTTAGGATTGCCTGTATTTGTGCCAGCTGCCGCTGCAGCGATTCCACCTGCCCTTCCAAAGGTTTAGTAGCATTAACAGATAATTCCCGAGCCTTGTTTAAAGCATTAATTTGATCCTGTAAATCCGAAATCTCATCAGCATGAGCCAAGAAAACACCAAGATACAAGAAACAGGAAACAAATAATAAAAAAACAATTGCGAAGATATTCTTGCGGGCAAACATTGCCCTAAAATTCTACCATTTTATTTATAGTTGTGTTAATCTAAATCTAATGTCCAAAGTCTTCCATTTCCCGGTTGACAATCTGCCAAATTTATGCTATTATGGCTAATAGATAAGCGGAAATAACGTTATTTGAGCATATGTTCATACCAAGAATACTGGAAAAAACAATTATTAACCAATTAAAACATTCTAAGGAAGGAATTATTGTTTATGGTCCCCGACAGATAGGTAAAACTACTCTTATACGAAGCATTATCGATAAACTATCCCTTAAAACTTTACAGGTAAACGGAGATTCTACTCAACATGTTGACGTATTCTCCAGTCAGGACTTATCAAAACTAAAATCCGCTGTTGCCGGATATGACCTTTTATTTATAGATGAGGCGCAAAGAATAGACAGAATAGGAATCAACATTAAACTGCTCCGCGACCATATACCTAACTTAAAAATCGTTGTAACCGGATCGTCTTCGTTGGATTTGGCAAGCAGTATTAAGGAGTCTTTGGCCGGCAGAGTTTACAACTACACATTGTACCCAATATCAATGCTGGAACTAGGCTCTACTTGTAATGCGCACGAGCTGCAATTAATGCTTGAAGAGCGGTTAATGTTCGGCGCCTATCCGAAAATTTTTTCTCTGGAGGGCGCACAAATTAAACAAGAATACCTGCAAAATGTAATTGATGCTTATCTTTATAAAGATATTTTAGAATTGTCCGGTATAAAAAATTCCAGGAAAATCCGGGATCTTTTAAAACTGCTTGCTTTTCAAATCGGAAATCAAGTTTCCTTAGCTGAAATTGGCAATCAACTGGATATGAGCAAGGATACTGTTGCAAGATATATAGATTTACTGGAACAATCTTTTGTTGTATTCCGCCTCTCGGGATTTAGCAGAAACTTAAGAAAAGAGGTCAGAAAAATGGATAAGATTTATTTTTATGATTTAGGCATTAGGAATGCGGTTATTAATAATTTTAATTATCTTAAAGATAGAAATGACGCAGGTCAATTATGGGAAAACTTTTTAATCAGCGAGCGGATCAAAAAACACTCATACGAAAAAGTATATAGCAATAATTATTTCTGGAGGACCCATACAGGAGCTGAATTGGATTTTGTGGAAGAAAGGGAAGGGAAGCTCTTTGGGTTTGAATTCAAATATAATACCAGAAAACCTAAAGCACCAAAAACCTGGCTCAAGACTTATCCGAATTCTTCATTTAACTTTGTTAACCTGACAAACTTCCTAAATTTTATTACTTAATCCTAATCCCCATGCCCTAAAATTCTACCATTTTATTTATAGTTGTGTTAATCTAAATCTAATGTCTAAAAAACAAATCTCTCTTTTTCTTATCCTGATAACAGTATTGTTCATCAAATTGCCTAGCTTGGCTTATGCCACATCTTGTTCTGTATCTACTTACAGGGATGGTAAATTAGAAGATCCATTAATTATTTCTAAAGACATGGATCATCTACCTGCAGGTACCAAAATAGAGTTCAAAATATCAAGTCAGGGGGGATTTGAACCAGGTAAATACGATGCCCTTTTATGGGAGTTCTGGCCCTTTTATGAAGGATGGAAAAGCACTGAGCGGGGACCGAATGGAACTCTAGTTACGGAGGATGGAAACGGGTTATTTAATGAACTTTCAACTTATAGTAATACAAAAGATATCTGGGCTGCAGGCGATCATGAAATTAAGGTTTCCAGAAACGGTGTTGGTGATTATTGCAAAACTTATTACCATATCAGAAAAACACTTCCAGTAAATAAAGCACTTGAATGCAATATTCTTGGCCCCAAATCTCCAGATGGCTCATCAGACATAAAGCTTTCAGGCACTGTCAAACCAGAGGGGAAATATAGGTTTTTTATCCCATTCAATAAAAGAGAAAGTCAGTTTACAGTAGATAGTAGTTACAGTATATCTGAACAGAATTTAAAACAATTTAATCCTGGTAATTACCAAGTTTTGCTGCAAAAGGAAGGAACAGTGATCGACCCGGACAATAATATTATACATCCGTGGGAAAATACTAATTGCCTTATAAGAAATCTACAAATTGTCCCAACCGACCCCAGTAAGCCGGCTGATTTAACTCCTATCCTAATCAGTTCTAGTCAACCAGGGGCAGCTATAACACCTATACAGGTTTGCACAGATGATGATGCAAAAAATGGAATATGTAGTTCTTCAGGAGGAAAAATATTTGAAGGTTGCAATGATCCCACTAAAGCAGGCTATGACCCTACCAATCCTGCTATTGCAACAGCCATTGGGTGTATCCATACCAACCCTAC
>JAUSIA010000340.1 GCA_030648225.1 Ignavibacteria bacterium
TATCACCAGTCTTAGTATGCTTAAGTCCAACTGCTGCTGCAATATCACCAGCTTTAACTTCATCAATTTCTTCCCTATGATTTGCATGCATCTGAAGCAGTCTTCCGATTCTTTCCTTTCTACTGCTTACAGCATTAAAGATATATGAACCTGATTTTAGAGTTCCTGAATAAACTCTGAAGAATGTAAGCTTACCAACATAAGGATCATTCATAATTTTGAATGCAAGAGCCGTGAACTTCTCGTTGTCAGCAATTTTCCTTTTTACCTTATCATTTATACCAATATGATGAGCTTCAATTTCTTTATAATCAGCCGGACTAGGTAAGAAATCAATAACTGAATCAAGGAGTTTCTGTACTCCTTTATTTTTAAATGAAGAACCACAAATAACAGGAATAATTTTCAAGTCAATAGTAGCTTTTCTTAATACGGCTTTAATTTCCTGTTCACTTATTTCTTTACCTTCAAGATATTTTTCAAGTAAAGTATCATCAACATCAGAAACAGCTTCAAGCATCTCGGTTCTATATTTATTTGCAATCTCCATCAAATCATAAGGAATCGCGATTTCATCAAAAGTAGCACCTAAAGTTTCTTCGTGATACATTCTTGCTTTAAATTTGATCAGGTCAATAATACCTGAAAACATATCCCCTTCACCGATAGGTAAAGTGATTGGGACAGCGTTTGCAGCAAGCCTTTCTTTCATCATCTGGATAGCATTATAAAAATCAGCACCTGTTCTGTCCATTTTATTTACAAAAGCAATTCTGGGAACACGGTATTTATCAGCCTGTCTCCATACAGTTTCGGATTGTGGTTCAACACCGCCTACTGCGCAGAATAATGCCACAGCTCCATCTAATACTCTCAATGAACGTTCAACTTCAGCCGTAAAGTCTATGTGCCCGGGAGTATCAATTATATTAATCTGATGATCGTCCCAATGACAGGTAGTAGCAGCACTGGTTATAGTAATACCACGTTCTTTTTCCTGTTCCATCCAATCCATAATAGCAGCGCCTTCGTGCACTTCGCCTAAACGATGTGTTCTGCCTGTATAAAAAAGTATTCTTTCGGTTGTAGTGGTTTTTCCGGCATCTATGTGAGCCATAATCCCAATATTTCTAACCTTATCTAAACTTAATCTTGCCATTCTCTTCTTTTATTAATTATTAATTACCATTTTTTATTAATTATTATTTACCATTTAAAATGTGCAAATGCTTTATTGGCTTCAGCCATTCTGTGTGTATCTTCTTTTTTCTTTACAGAAGAACCTTCACCTGCCGAAGCTGCAATTAATTCTGAAGCGAGTTTAAGTGACATTGCTTTATCTTTTCTTTCACGCGAATATGTTTTAAGCCATCGCATTGCCAAAGCTATTCTTCTTTCAGGTCTAACCTCAGTAGGGACCTGATAAGTTGCACCACCAACTCTTCTGCTTCTCACTTCAATAACCGGTTGAACATTTACAATAGCTTTTTTAAAAATTTCTAATCCCGGTTTCTTTGTTCTTTCTTCTATAATATCAAATGCTTTATATACAACATCTCTTGCTTTTGATTTTTTACCATCATACATCAAAGAGTTAATGAACTTAGCAACTATAAGATCATTATATTTTGCATCTGGTTTTATATATATTTTTTCTGCTCTCTTCTTTCTCATACTTATTTGGCTTTCGGTTTTTTAGCTCCATATTTTGATCTCCCTTTTTTTCTATCTTCAACTCCGCTTGTATCTAATGTTCCTCTTATAATATGATAACGAACCCCGGGAAGATCTTTTACTCTCCCTCCTCTTATAAGTACAATAGAGTGTTCCTGCAAGTTATGTCCTTCACCAGGAATGTAAGCAGTTACTTCAATACTGTTTGTCAATCTAACCCTGGCGACTTTTCTTAAAGCTGAATTTGGTTTTTTAGGAGTTGTTGTATAAACTCTTGTACAAACACCTCTTTTTTGAGGGCAAGACTCAAGAGCAGGAGCCTTGCTTTTCGTTTTTATTTGAAATCTTCCTTTACGTACTAACTGATTTATTGTCGGCAAAAAAATAACTCCTAAATTTTCAATTTCTAAAAAAATTTCAGACTGTAAATATAGCTTTTGGGTTTAATTATGTCAAGAAAATCAAATATAATCCGGTCTAATTAATAATCAGACCGGATAAATGATAAATTAAGTAGCCTGAACTTCTTCCTCTGGTTTGGTTTCTTGCTCAGGTATAGCAATCTCTGTTTTAAGAATAATATTCCTGTATTTCTTTAAACCAGTACCAGCAGGAATTAAATGTCCCATAACAACATTTTCCTTAAGACCCAATAGTTTATCTACTTTTGCTTCGATAGCTGCATTTGCCAGAACTTTTGTAGTTTCCTGGAAAGAAGCAGCAGATATAAAGCTTTCAGTTGATAATGCAGCCTGTGTTATTCCAAGCAGTATATGCTCAAATGTTGCAGGTTCTGCATCTCTTGCCTGGAATTGTTTCTTCTCTTTCTTTTTAAGATCTGCATTTATTTCCCTGGCTTTACTCTTTAACAATAACTGTCCATCCTTGAATTTAGAATCTCCTTTATCTTCAATATAAATCGTTGTCATTATCTTATTATTCTCATCAATAAATTCGATCCTATCAACTATATCTTCTTCAAGGAATCTTGTATCACCAGGTGAAACGATTTTAACTTTTTGCAGCATCTGTCGAACAATTACTTCAATATGCTTATCATTTATTTTAACACCCTGCAAACGGTAAACATCCTGTATTTCATTTACAAGATATTCCTGAACAGCACTTGTACCCTTAATCTTAAGAATATCATGAGGATTAATTGGTCCATCAGTGATTTTTTCACCAGCAGGGATTTCATCTCCATCCTGTACAAGAATATGCTTACCCAATGGAACATTATATTTCTTTTCATCAGAACCATCCGGTGCAGTAACAATAATTTCTCTTGATCCTTTTTTCTTAGAACCGAATTTTACAACACCTTCAATTTCAGAAACTATTGCCGGTTCCTGGGGGCTTCTGGCTTCAAATAATTCTGTTACTCTTGGCAGACCACCTGTAATATCTCTACTCTTAGCCTGCTGCTTGGATATTTTTGCCAGTATTGTACCTGATGAAATTGATTCTCTTTCTTCAACAGATAAATAAGATCTTGTAGGAAGGTTGAAGGATTTTTTAGTTCCATCCTCACCTTCAATAAGAATACTTGGAGTAAGATTTTTATCCTTAGATTCAATTACAACTTTCTGTACGTGACCAGTTTGTTCATCGGTAACCTGTTGTAATGTTACTCCATCAATCAAATCAACAAATGATACTCTACCAGCAATATCTGTTAGAATAACAGCATTATAGGGATCGTGATTATACAGTGGTGCATGTTTCCTGACTTTACTATTATCATTAACCATCAATTCAGCACCATAAGGAACATCATATTTTTTTATCTGGCGATTATTCTCATCATATATTCCGATAATACCTCTTCTACCCGTAACAACTTTAATGCTTCCTAAGAAATCGGATTTTTCAACAAAGGAAATCCTTTCAAACCTAACTGTTCCTTCAACGATGGTTTCAACCTGAGATTGACTTGCAATTCTCGATGAGGTACCGCCAAGATGGAAGGTTCTTAAAGTAAGCTGAGTTCCCGGCTCACCGATTGACTGAGCAGCAATAATTCCTACAGCTTCACCAATTTCAACAATCTTACCTGTTGTAAGATTTCTTCCGTAACATTTAGCACATACTCCGCGTTTTGATTCGCAAGTGAGAACTGTTCTTATATAAACAGATTCGATATTTGCATCTTCTGTTTTTTCAGCAACATCTTCTGTTATCATATCACCGGCAGCAACAATTAACTCATCATTTCTAGGATCATAAACATCTTCTTGTGCGGTACGACCAGTTATTCTTTCTGCCAGCGGTTCTCTTTCCTGCTCAACATCTTTTAATGCAGTTACTTCTATACCAAGAATAGTTCCGCAATCGAGTTCACTTATTATTACATCCTGAGAAACATCAACAAGTCTCCTTGTTAGGTAACCTGCATCCGCTGTTTTTAAAGCTGTATCTGCAAGACCTTTTCTTGCACCGTGCGTTGAAATAAAGTATTCAAGAACAGAAAGACCTTCTTTAAAGTTTGCAACGATAGGATTCTCTATAATTTCACCTGCCTGACCAGATAATGTTTTCTGAGGTTTCATCATCAAACCTCTCATTCCCGCAAGCTGACGAACCTGTTCCTGAGAACCTCTCGCACCTGAGTCAACCATCATATGAAGTGAGTTGAAACCACTGTTGTGCACCCTGATTTTTTCCATTAATGCGCGGGCAACATCATTAGTTGTATGAGTCCATACGTCAATTATCTTATTATATCTTTCAGCATCAGTAATAACACCTTGCTCATGCTCGTTAAGTATGCTTTCAACTTTTTTGTTGGCTTTACTAATTAGAGTTTCTTTTTCTTCAGGAACTATCATATCAATATAGCTTACAGATAAACCACCCGCAGTTGCATACCTGAAGCCAATATCTTTCAGATCATCTAAAAATTTAGCTGTTACTTTGTTCCCCATCTTTATGAACATTTGCCCAATGAATCCGCCGAAAGTTTTCTTAATCAATAATTGATTGAAGAATCCCATCTCTTTAGGTACAATACTATTAAAGATTACTCTACCGGTTGTAGTTTCAATTAATTCACCATCAATTTTAACTTTTAATCTTGCATGCAATCCAATAACTCTGTTATTGTAAGCTATGATCACTTCTTCAGGAGAACTGAAAAGCATTCCTTCACCCTTATCTCCTTCACGAAGCTTGGTAAGATAATAGCAGCCTAAATCTATATCCTGTGTAGGCACTACAATAGGACTTCCATTGTGTGGAGAAAGAATATTATGACTGCTTAACATTAATAAAGAAGCTTCAAGCTGTGCTTCATAAGAAAGAGGAATGTGAACAGCCATTTGATCACCGTCAAAGTCAGCATTAAACGCTGTACAAACCATCGGGTGAAGCTGAATTGCACGGCCATCAATTAATATGGGCTGAAATGCCTGGATACCAAGCCTGTGCAGAGTTGGTGCACGATTAAGCATTACAGGATGTCCTTCAATTATTTTTGCAAGAATATCCCAGATTATCGGATCTTTCCTGTCAACAACTTTTCTTGCACTCTTAACAGTTTTATTATACCCTCTCTCAATAAGCTTTCTGATTATAAATGGTTTAAAGAGTTCAACTGCCATATCTTTTGGCAGACCGCATTGATGCAGTTTTAATTCAGGACCAACAACAATAACTGATCTTCCTGAATAATCAACTCTTTTTCCAAGCAGGTTCTGGCGGAAACGTCCCTGCTTACCTTTAAGCATATCGCTTAAAGATTTCAGAGGCCTGTTATTATCACTTCTTACTGCACTGCCTCTTCTTGAATTATCAAAGAGAGCATCAACTGCTTCCTGAAGCATTCTCTTTTCATTTCTTAAAATTACTTCAGGAGCTTTTATATCTATAAGTCTCTTAAGGCGATTATTTCTTATAATAACTCTTCTATAAAGATCATTAAGATCGCTTGTAGCAAACCTTCCACCCTCAAGAGGAACCAATGGTCTGAGTTCAGGAGGAATAACAGGAATATAACTTAGCACCATCCATTCAGGTCTGTTAGGAATTTTCCCTTCTTCTTCTTTAAAAGCTTCAATCACGCGAAGTCTTTTAAGAAGATCTGATTTTTTCTGCTGGGAAGTTTCAACCTTAAGCTGATCTCTTAATTCTTTAGAAAGTTTTTCTACATCAGTTTTCTTAAGAATTTCTTTTACAGCATCGCCGCCTATCTTTGCAATAAATTTCTTTGGATCTTCCTCAACAAGCTTTTCATTTCCTGCAGGAAGAGAATTAATTACTTCGAAGTATTGATCTTCAGAAATAAGATCCAGCCTGCTTAGTCCTGTTGGACCAGGATTTATAACTACATAAGATTCATAATAGATAACCTTTTCAAGTTCCTTCAAACTCAAACCGATTATATTACCAATTTTCGAAGGTTGAGCACGGAAAAACCAGATATGAACCACAGGGACAGCAAGACCTAAATGACCCATACGCTCACGTCTTACACTTTTTTGCGTAACTTCCACACCGCATCTGTCGCAGATAATTCCTTTATATCGTATCCTCTTATATTTACCGCAATAACATTCCCAATC
>JAUSIA010000087.1 GCA_030648225.1 Ignavibacteria bacterium
CAAAACTTAAAAATTATAAATTAACCAGCGGGGGCGAAGCTGTCGGGTTGAGTTGCTTGTTATATGTAAACCTATTTTTTTAACAAACGATTAATTTGATCTTTGAATTCTTGCGATTGTGTTATTTCATTGAGATATTCAATCGACCACACCTTAGCTAAACCAGTATTCTCTTCGAATACAACCCTTGGCCTTTTTGTTTGCATACTTATTGCTATATCTTGATATGGAAGATATTCACCTATTACTCCAATAAATTTATGGCCAAGAGGATCTCCAATGTTTAATACACTTGGATTATCAAAACGCATTGCGGATGGTGTTAGAAATACGGGGCTTCCGCTATTACCAGGAAAAGCAAAGGCATCTATGTAAAAAGTTTTATCATCGTTTTTTAAACTTATAGTGCCAGAACGGAATATTGGATTTATCTTAGTTTTTAATTGAAGTCCTGGTTGAAAACTCAAAAAATATATACTATATAATTCATATAACCGTTCAGATGTCATAAAAAATTCTTCAGGAATTGAAATCATATCATCTTTTAATGTGTCAACACCAAATGGAATTATCGCAATATCCACATTTGGATTTTTATGAAATATCCATTTTACATTAAAATAATTCTTAATTTCATTTAGGGAATGCCATCCCAAACTTTTATCTTTTTTATTGAAAAATACTTTATACGTTGAATCAATCATTTTGCCTGTAAAATGTCCATTAATGTTTTCCATAACAACGTGTTTGGCTGTAACTAAATGCAGAATTCCATTAATTCCTACTAGAAATCCAGTTCCGTAATATTCAGGTTCATCTTTTTGATTTAATTCACCAATAAAAACACAAGTTTTCTTAATGTTTTCAATTGGGTTTTGTTGTTGTGCTTGGGAAATATTTCCCAGTAATAAAAACAAAACAAGAAATAGAAACTTTTTTGTGTCTTTCATATTTCCTCTATCCTGTTTACATATAACTATTACTTATACTGCCAAAATTCAGCATAACACTCCGGCAGTTGGAATGTTATATTCCCATTAATATTGTGAATTAAACTAATTTTCAAAGCTTTTGGCGGTATATCATTCCATAAAAATAGGATGTTATACTGCAAGGGTTTTTCAACAAGATTTTGGTTTGGTATGTTTCCCACTATTTCTCCTGTTTTAGATAACCCTAACTTATAATTTTGATTTGAAAGAATCAAAAAAAAATGTTCTTAGGAAGTCTGCACCACTTCGTTACTTTTCACTGTCCCTAAGGGAGAAGTTTTTTTAAATTTTAAGATTTACTTTTCTTAATGATATAATGCTAACCAAAATTGAAAGCACCGGACCTATCCCAATTATTATAAAAAGGTAGTAAGGTTTATAGAAAGATCTTATTCCGAATGAACCTATAAATAATTCAAAGTAGTGAAAGAGAAAATAAAATAATCCGAAAGAAATTAACCCTGCAAAAATTCCTATAAAAATTCCGTTAAGGATAATCGGCAATTTAATAGTAGATATTTTTGCACCGACCAGCTTCATAGTATCCAGTTCATCATATTTTGAATTAATTATTAGCTGCATTGTACTATAAACGATATAGATGGAAATAAGAACCAAAGCCGCAGTAATTATAAAAATATACTGTTTAATGTTATTCAATTGTGTAAGCATTTTATTAATAAACTGATGCTGGTAAACCACTTCATCAACTCCTTCAATATCTGAAACAGATGCTATTATACTTTCTATAGAATCAGTTTGAGCATATTCTTCTTTAAGAAAAATTCTGAATGATGCAGGGAGAGGATTGTAATCCAGAATTTTTCTGAAATCTTCACCGGTTTCTTTTATGAAATTTTCGGCAGCCGTTTCTTTATCTATATAGATTATTGAATTTATATATTCAGCTTCATTTAATTTATTTTCAATCTCTTTTACTTTTTCATTTTCTGTTTGCTCTTCAAGAAAAAGATTTATGCTGATGTTTTTCTTAATTCTTGATTCCACTTCATCTGAAATGAGAAGAAGAAATAATGAAGCAACAATTAGGATTACGGAGATTGAAGTTGAAATGAGTGAAAGTATAAAGGAAATTTTTGCACGTGAGATAAGTTTAAAAGATTCTTTAATTATAAATAACAAGCTCAGCCTTTATTAAATTAAAAATTAGATTTATCAATCCACCTTGTAATCTGCCATTTACCAGAGGATTGATTTTTTCTTAAAGAGAGATCTACTCTTCCGTCCACTCTTACAATATCAGTTGGATTAAAAGTTATAGTAAGATTAAAACCTCTGACAATATTTGCATTCAATGAATCAATATTAGAGATGACAATATTATTCCAGATTAGATCAAGCCGCTGCGAATTCTGAAACAAACCATATGTCGCCTTCATTTCCTCATCTCTTCCCCATGAGACATCAAATTCGTTTTCATAATCCCTGTATGTAAAAACAAAATCCTGTGCAATAAACTCGCCATAAATAAGAGTATCCTTAAAGGTATAGGCATACTGGAAATTTTGGAAAACCCCATCAATTGTTTTAAGATCGGTTATAGTTGATGATTGATCACCCAGGCTCTCATCAAATTTAGGTGCAAACGGGTTTGTGCAGCCATTAATAAAAAGTAATAAAAATAAAAACGATAGTAATATACACTCAATAACATTTTTGCTTTTTTGGTTATCCTGCTTTGGAGTATGAATGAATGATTGTGTGGATGTATGATAGATTTTTTCCCATCTTCCATTTTCCATCATCCATCTTCCATTTTTGAAATTTCTTCTCAATTAGCAAATCTTCCTTTTAATTCACTCCAGCTTGGTAAATCTCCGCTCTTAAAATCCTGCCAGAAAAAAATCCTCCAGACAAGGCTATTATCAAGAAAAATATGAAATATCAAATTACCCTGATAGTTTTGCGGGATTCCAGAATTAGTAAAAGGTACCGTTATGGAGTAGGATGCTGTGTAAATCAGGCTATCTCCCTGCTGGCTGAAATTTGAGTTTGAAAGAATTAATGTTATAGGCACATCCTGGGAAGCAGCTATTATATTTCTGAAATAATTTTCTTCACTTCTTAAATCCCAGTTATCATTTAATGCTGGGTATTGTGAGGCTGCTTTGCTAGATGCAATAAAAGTAAATTTCTTACCTGTGAATAAAGAATCTGAGAATGAGTTTAGATAATCAAAAAGACTCCTATTTTCATGTGATAATACGAAGTTACTAATAAGGGTTTCTCTCTCAAAAGCCTGAGGAAGATTTGATCTTGGCTGTGTTGGCTCTTCAGCATCTCTTGTAGAAAATATATCGCAGCCATAGAGTATTAACAAAATGGCTGATATAAATATTGCTGCTTTCATCTTTGGGCAATTATAATAATTCTTTCAGAAGTTTCTGAGTCAAAAGAGTTTCCACGAACAATACTTTGGTTAATGGATAATTTTTCAATCTTTCAATTTTTAATCTTTCATTAATTAAATTACAATCCTTGAATTTACAGCTCTTCCAATCGTTGCATCATCAGCAAATTCAAGATCACCTCCAATGGGTAATCCTCTTGCAATCCTTGTTACTTTTATTCCTAAAGGCTTAATCAGCTTTGCTAAGTAGAGAGTTGTTGTTTCTCCTTCGGTGTCAGGATTAAGTGCAAGCAGCACCTCTTTAATATCTTCTTCAGTAAACCTTTTCATTAAATCTTTAATCTTCAAAGAATCCGGACCAATTCCTGATAATGGTGAAAGTACACCACCTATAACATGATACAACCCGTTATACTCATTCGTTCTTTCAATTGCAATTACATCACTTGCTTCTTCAACAACACAAATTATTGATGTATCTCTTTTATGGCTTTTGCATATCTGGCATAACTCTTCTTCGGAAAGATTAAAGCATCTTGAGCAGAGTCTTAATTTTGATTTTAGTTCATTAAGAGATTTAATAAGCCTCTCAACAGATTTATTATCGGTTTTTAAAAGATGAAGAGCAAGTCTTAATGCAGTTTTCTTCCCCACCCCGGGAAGCTTACTTAATTCCTCAATGGCAATTTGAAGCGGTTGAGCAATTTGCAATTTAGAATCCCGGAAGGTTTAACCCTGGTGGAATCATTCCTTTTGTTACTTTAGAAAGTTCCTCTTCGGCAAGCTTATTAGCTGATTGAATTGCTTTGTTAACTGCTGCTACAACCAGGTCTTCAAGAATCTCTTTTTCTTCAGCTTTAATCACCTGCGGGTCTATTTCAATCGAAACAATTTCTTTATGACCATTAGCAGTAGCCTTAATCATACCGCCGCCGGCTTCTTCCGAAACAGTCATATTTCCCAATTCACTCTGTATTTTCTGCATTTCAGCCTGTAATTTCTGAACCTGCTTTAACATTCCCTGCATTCCGCCTTTCATTAAAAATCCTCCTTGATTCCTTTTTCTATTTGGTAAAAGTCTTTTAATTTTTAAGTAAATATAATATATTATTCACACTTATTACACTTTGTTTAATTACCAAACAATACAGATATATTGTTAAGAAAATCTACTGATAATCATAATTCAACTAAAGAGCAGATAGTTAAGAATATTTCTTTAGACGGCAATACATATCTTTTAGTTGAATATCCTGATTTCATTGAAGATGATAAAAAGAAGATCAGAGTAAAAGGTCTGGGTGAAAAATTTGCTTCAGTTAACTCATTCTTTCTTGATTATCTTAAGGAATATCACATTCCGGTTGCATTTGTTAAGAATCATTCGAAAACTTCTCTGAAATTTCTGAATTACCAAAAATTTCCTTTTTATATAAGAATATATAATGCTGCAGATAAACGGACAGCAAGAATTTTTAATAAAAAAGAATTTGAACTTCTTAATCTTCCTTTATTTGAATTGCATTATGGAAATGGAAAAGATTCTCTTATTACTGAAAGTCATTTAATTTCTTTTGATTTAGCCACATATGAAGAACTGAAATTAATTAACCGGATTTGCTCTAAAGTAAATGCAGTTTTAAAATCATATTTTGAACGCAGAGGTAAGGTTCTTGCAGGAATGGATTGCTGTTTTGGAAAAGCTGATGATAAAATTTATGTTGTTGAAGATTTTACTCCTAAAAGTTTAAAAGTAATTCCGCACGAAATGGACAATAAATTCTTAGATCCTAACAAGATTACAACTCCATCTCAGCTTCGTAAATATACCGACCATTTATTCAAACTCACGAGTTCCTGAAAAATGTTTACCCGCTACGGATATTCTACCATAGGGATTGCAGCTATTATATTTTTTATCTGCATCTCCTTAAGCTTTTTTACTAATAATAATATTTTAAAAATAATCTTAATCGTTTTGCCTGCTCTTTTACTGGTTTTTACTTTAAATTTTTTCAGAGATCCAAACAGAACTACTCCATCAAAAGATAATGTTGTAGTTTCCCCCGCTGATGGAAAAGTTTTATTTGTAAAAGAAGTGTTTGATAATAAATTTATAAATGGAAGAGCAAAACAGGTTTCGATTTTTATGTCACCTCTAAATGTTCATGTTAACAGAATTCCAATCGGTGGAAAGATAGAATATTTGAAATACCACGAGGGAGAATTTATTTCTGCCTTTGAAGATAAAGCTTCAGAAAAAAATGAACGCGCAGAGTTTGGAATTCAAAGTA
>JAUSIA010000354.1 GCA_030648225.1 Ignavibacteria bacterium
TCAGCAGCAGCACCCGTTGCAGTTGCAGCAGCACCAGCAGCAGGCGGAGCAGCAGCTGCTCCGGTAGAAGAACAAACTGAATTCACTGTTATATTGAAGGAAGTTGGGACAGAAAAAATTAAAGTTATTAAAGTTGTCAGAGAAGTAACCGGACTTGGATTAAAGGAAGCTAAAGACGTAGTTGATGGAGCTCCTAAGATAGTAAAAGAAAATATTTCCAAAGACGAAGCTGCTTCTATCGAAGCTAAATTCAAAGATGTTGGCGCAGGCGTAGAAATCAAATAATTTTATGCGAAATAAAAAAAGTGTCTATTAAGGTAATGTTATAGGCACTTTTTTTTATACGGAAAAATTACTTGAACAATTAAGCTTGAAGATATAAAATCAATGGCATATAATAACTAGTAAATAATAAATTCATATGAGGTGTTAAATTTATGGATGAATTTCAAAAAGCAATTATTGATGAAATGCAGAAAATTAACAATAAATTAGATAATTTTGAAATCAATGTAAGTGAGCGGTTCACGAGCTTAGAGAGTAGAATTAATAAAAAGTTTGATTCTGTTCATAAGGAGATCAAATCGGTTGCTGATCAGACATTTATACTTTCAGAGTTTAGAGAAGAGGTAAATATTAAGCTTGATGTGTTATCATCTAAAGTTGAAAAGCAAGATGTTGAAATACGAGTAATAAAAGCTGTTAAATAGTTGAGTAAATGACGGGTATCCCGTTATTTTTTTTGCTAAATTCTATATTCATAGGCTTTTGAAGTAAGACGAATATGATGGATTTAACGAAGCAAATGTCTATTATGTGGCATCCTTTATAATAAACGTCTCAATTTATAGGCACTTTTTTTTATTGCGCAGAAGGATTGACAAGTTAAAATTCGTATGTTAGAATTATAAACTGCGTTATAATTTCCGATAGGACTGCGATGAAACATATATGATATATTTTTACATAATTGAATAACTAGGAAATAAAATGTAAATAATACTTTAATGATTTGTAAAATATCCCATAAAAAGACACTGGGATTTCAAGAAAGCTTAATACAACAAATATTGATTGGCACAATTAAGGTTTAACTAGAGACTTAAGGTGTTTATTGATAGTTAATATATGTAATTATAAAATAATTATACAAATTTTTAACTTATAGCTTCAAATTAATGGCTCACTTAATATAATGCTGTTTTTCTCCCTGTATTTAATTATATAAATAAACAAGAGAAATTAGAGTATTTATAGAAGCCTTATTTACATATCAGGAATTGATAAAAAATAGCTTCTACTGATTCATTTGTTGAAATCCGTTAATTCGTGGATATTCTGCAAATAAAAGTGGCAAGTAAATCAATCCTTAAATCTTAGTTTTTGCATTACAAGTCATAAATTTATGAGGTGATAATCAATGGTACATCCCGTGCGTATAGGTAAAAATATTAGAATGAGCTACTCAAAGATCGATGAAGTACTTGATATGCCAAATCTTATTGAAGTTCAAAAAAATTCCTACAGGTGGTTTTTAGAAGAAGGATTAAGAGAAGTTTTCAAAGACGTTTCACCAATTACTGATTATACCGGTAACTTAATTTTGGAATTTGTTGACTATGCATTGGACGAAAATCCAAAATATAGCGTCGAAGAGTGCAAGGAAAGAGATGCAACTTTCTCGGCGCCCTTAAAAGTTAAGGTACGTTTAATAAATAAAGAAACTGGTGAAGTAAAAGAACAAGAAATATTTATGGGAGATTTTCCATTAATGACTGATAACGGAACCTTCATTATTAATGGGGCAGAAAGAGTTATTGTCAGTCAATTGGTCAGATCACCCGGTATTTATTATGCAATGAAGTTTGACAGAACAGGTAAAAAGCTGTTCTCAAATACTGTTATTCCTAATAGAGGAGCTTGGCTGGAATATGAATCAGACTCAAACGATGTATTTTCTGTAAGAATAGATAGAACAAGAAAGCTTCCTTTGACTGTTTTAGTTCGTGCTCTGGGTTTTGGTACCGATTTGGAAATAACTCAGCTTCTTGGAGAAGATGAAACTATTTTAGCTACAATTCAAAAAGACAATGCAAAAACAGTTGAAGAAGGATTGCTGGAAATTTATAAACGCTTAAGACCAGGTGAACCGCCAACAGTAGATAGTGCGCGCTCATTGATGAACAGCTTGTTTTTTGATCCAAAACGATATGATTTGGCTAAGGTAGGACGTTTCAAATTCAGCAAAAAGCTTTCCATCGCCACAAGAATAAATGGTTTCAGAACGGCAGAAGTCATCGTTAACCCGCAAACAGGAGAGATTATTCTTCATGCAGAAGAGAAAATTGACAGAACGGTTGCCGGCATTATTCAGAATGCCGGTATTAATTCAGTGTATCTGAATATTGAAGGTAAAAAAGTCAGGATTTTAGGCAATAACACTGTTGATCTAAGTGCTTTTGTAAATTTTAATGTCAAGGATTTGGGTATAACTGAAAAAGTCAGGTATGATGTTTTGAGTAAAATATTAAATGAAGGGGCTTCAGATGATGAAATAAAAAAAACTATAATTGAAAATATTGATCAGTTAATTCCCAAAAATATTACAGTTTACGATATTATCGCATCAATTAATTACATAATTAATTTAAATTATGGAATCGGAGTTGTTGATGACATTGACCATCTTGGAAACAGAAGGCTGCGTTCAGTTGGCGAGCTTCTTCAGAATCAATTCAGAATTGGTTTGGCAAGAATGGAAAGGGTCGTTAGGGAAAGAATGACTATTCAGGATATAGATATTGTCACTCCGCAGGCTTTGATTAATATCAGGCCTGTTGCAGCAGCGATTAAAGAGTTTTTTGGAAGCAGTCAGTTATCACAGTTTATGGATCAAACCAATCCTCTTGCTGAATTAACACATAAAAGAAGGTTAAGTGCCCTGGGACCTGGTGGATTAAGCAGAGAAAGAGCCGGGTTTGAAGTTCGTGATGTACATCACTCTCACTATGGTCGTATGTGTCCGATTGAGACTCCTGAAGGTCCTAACATAGGTTTGATAGGATCACTTAGTACATATGCAAGAATAAATGAATATGGTTTTATTGAAGCTCCATACAGAAGAGTTAACAAGTTAAAGAATATTGTTACTGATGAAATAGTTTATCTGACGGCAGATGCTGAAGATGAGTTTATAGTAGCTCAAGCTAACGAACCCTTGGATGCAGAAGGTAAATTTATAGATAAAAAAGTTGCATCCAGATATAGAGAAGAAATACTTGAAGTAGAAAGCGGAAAAGTCGATTTCATGGATGTATCGCCAAAACAAGTCGTATCAGTAGCAACTGCAATGATACCATTCCTTGAAAACGATGATGCTAACCGTGCTCTCATGGGTTCTAACATGCAACGTCAAGCTGTACCTCTTGTTAGAGCAGAGGCGCCTATTATAGGTACAGGTATCGAATTCAAGGCGTCGAAGGATTCAGGAGTTGTTGTTTTAGCAAAAAACAGTGGGGTGGTTGAAAAAGTTTCTGCCAATGAAATTATTATCAGAACAAAAGATGGTAAAAAAGATGCTTACAAACTTCTTAAATATATGCGTTCAAATCAGGGTACATGTATAAACCAAAAGCCTATAGTTAAAAAGGGAGAAGTAGTTGACAAAGGAGACGTTATTGCTGATGGTCCTTCAACGGATCAAGGTGAAATAGCTCTCGGGAGAAACATTCTTATCGGCTTTATGACCTGGGAAGGTTATAATTATGAAGAT
>JAUSIA010000360.1 GCA_030648225.1 Ignavibacteria bacterium
AGTCCGAAATCAAACCCGAGTATTTTCAAGATTAGCTGAAGAGGAAAGCGGTATATCAAAGCATAATCGCGGGAACTTTCGAGCAAAGTCTTGTAATGCTTTTTGTAGGAAATATTCCTCTGCCTTATCCGTTCAGACGCGAAATCACTTATAATTTTATTAAGAGCAGGAAGAATTCTTTTCTTAACAAGCTCAAGCCTTATCAGATTATCCTTCATACGCGGAAGCAGCTTTAAAAGATTTGGCAGATGATCGGCTAATTCAGTACCGCAGTTATTTTCAGCGGCAATATGTTCTTTATTAAGATTAGCAAGAAGTGCACCTCTCTTATAATCATCTCCAAACAGTACATATCCTATATCAAGAGTAGTAACTGCTTGTACATCAAAGGTACGTGTATAAATTTCTTCCATCTGGCTTAAAGTTGATGAAGATACACATTCTATAAAGGGCTGGAGGTATTCAATAAGCTCAGGATGAAATTTCCTCACAACATTTTCGGCAAGCTTAATATCTGTTAATAAATCCGGATGTGGATATTTAAATATTCTGCTTAGTGTATCATACTTATTAATATTTAGTTCTTCCATTTTCATTTTTATTTTAGATTAAAAAGTTCGTAATGGCTTTTCCCTAAAACCAAAACCAACTGAACCTCTTGTATCACCGGTATATTCCAGCATCTCAATAGCCTGTTCACGATGTGCAGGTGGAATAACAAATCTGTCATCAAACTTTGCTAACGAAGTGAGGTAGTAAATGGCATCAGCCATTTCTGCATTCAAACCGGTGTCGCTAAGAACCTTTTCTGCTTTTTCATTTGAAATATCACCAACGGTCACTCGTCTTCGGTGAATGCGAACAGCCATTAACTTTTTAAGTACATCACCTACTGTTTTTTCGTCTCCACACCCAAAAAGGTTAGCCATATATTTAAGCGGGAACCTTGCTCTCTCAACGTTCTGCCAGAGCTCATCCGTGCTTGTATCATACAGCCATTTATCATTCCACACTTTAGCGATGGAGTCAAATTTTTCAGTCTGCTCTTTGCTTTGTTCTGTAACAGAAGCCATAACCGGCAGCAATGGCGGAACATAAAACAGCATAGGAAGAGTTCTGAATTCAGGATGCAGTGGCAGTGCAAGTCCCCAGCTTTTGACAAATTTGTAAACGGGGGAATACTGTGCGGCATTTAAAGTTGTATCAGCGACACCATTTGCTTTCGCATTTTTGATTACTTCAGGATCAAATGGGTCTAAGATTAAACTCATCTGTTTAGATATTAATTCATCATCGTTTGCAGAAGCAGCATCCTTAATTTTATCTGCATCATAAAGGAGAACACCTAAGTAACGGATTCGTCCGACACACGAATGCATGCATGCAGGTGCTAATCCGGCTTCCAGCCGGGGGTAACACAAAATACATTTTTCCGATTTTCCTGTGTTCCAGTTATAATATGATTTTTTATAAGGACAAGCAGTAACACACATTCTCCAGGCACGGCAAACCTGCTGATTAATTAAAACAACACCATCTTCACCCCTTTTATATATTGCACCTGAAGGACACGATGCAACACAAGCTGGATTCAAACAGTGATTACATATTCTTGGCAGATAAAAGAAAGCCATTCTTTCAAGCTGAAACATTGCTTCCCTTTCGGTCGGCGAGAGTGAAGCAAGATTTGGATCATTTCGTGCATAGTCGGGAGTTCCGCTTAAATCATCATCCCAGTTTGGTCCTGCTTTAATGTCAATTGGTTCGCCGGTAATTAAAGATACAGGTCTTGCAGTCGGCTGATCGTCACCTGCAGGAGATTCGATAAGGTCTGTATATTTATATGTCCATGGTTCGTAGTAATCATCAATAACCGGAAGATGCGGATTGTGAAAAATATTTAACAAACCTTTATACTTTCCGGAACCGCGAAGAGATATATCTCCGTTGGTTATATTCTTTTTCCATCCACCTTTGTAAATAGATTGGTCTTCCCATTTTGTAGGATAGCCTGTTCCCGGTTTTGTTTCAACATTATTCCACCACATATATTCAGCACCCTTTCGGTCTGTCCAAAGGTTTTTACATGCTATTGAACAAGTGTGGCAGCCAATGCATTTATCGAGGTGAAAGACCATTGATATTTGAGCTCTTACATCCATAACTGATTATTTCCTGCTAATTATAAAACAGAGTTAATAAGATTCTTTTATTTAAAAAACTACTTTAGTCATTCTCTTTACAACAACATGTGTATCTCTTTGGGGAGCCGTTGGTCCCCAGTAATTAAAGTGATACGTAAATTGGCCATAACCGCCGGCAAGCAAATTCGGTTTAAGATGAGTACGTGTAAAGCTATTATGTCCGCCAGCTCTTTTATTTCCTCTTACCTGCGATTTCGGAATAGTAACGGTTCGCTCCGGAACATGATATACAATACAAACACCTTTAGGAATTCTTGAGCTTACAACCGCTCTTGTGCAAAAAACACCATGGTCGTTATAAACCTCTACCCAGTCGTTATCATTAATATTCAGCTCTTTAGCATCTTCTTCATTTATCCAGCAGGGTTCGCAGCCTCGTGAGAGTGTAAGCATCCTGAGATTTTCCATATACGTTGAGTGGATATGCCATTTCCCATGAGGAGTAAGGCAGTTTAAAATTTTGGCACTTCCATCTTTTAAAGTTTCTCTAAGATCACCATAAACTTCGGGCTTTGGTGAAGGTTTATATGTAGGAAGATTTTCGCCGAAAGCGATATACATTTCATGATCAAGATAAAAATGCTGCCTGCCTGTTAATGTTCTCCAGGGAACTAATCTCTCAACATTATAAGTAAATGCGGAGTAAGCACGACCATTATTCATCAAACCTGACCAGACCGGAGAAGTATTGTATCTCCGCGGCTGTGCCTGCAGATCTGCATAAGTCATCTTTACATCACGACTGCCAGCACCCAAATCTGCCAGCACTAAACCGGTTTTCTTCTCCATATATTTGTATGCACGTACTGTAAGCTCACCATTTGTTAATGAAGAAAGATGAAGAACTGCATTTGCTGCCCATACATCTTCCTTAATGGATGGCAGAACCTTGCCATTAAACTTTTCTTTCGGGAAAGAAGGTGAAGTAATCATTTCATCATAGAAATCTTCGCATTTATAATGATTGCCATGAGCACCAAGACCTTTCGTCTTTACGTTTTCACCAAGTGTAATAAATTTATCGTAAAGCTTTGTGTAGTCACGCTCAATAATTACCAATTTCTGAGTGGTCTTTCCCGGAATAGCTTCACATTCACCTTTATACCAATCCTTTATGGAAGGCTGAGTAATTTCATCGGCTGAATCATGAGATAAAGGAACGGTTACCACATCTTTTCTTGGCTGAGAAAAAGTTTTCTTTGCCATTTCAGAAGTTGTTCTGGCAATCTCTCTGAAAATTTCCCAATCGGTTTTAGATTCCCAAACAGGCGCAATTGCTGCAGAAAGAGGATGAATGAATGAATGTAAATCGGTGCTGTTCAAATCAGCTTTTTCATACCAGGATGCAGCCGGTAAAACAATGTCAGAATAAAGAGCAGAGGAGTCCATTCTGAAATTAAGATCAACAACAAGATCCATTTTGCCAGTAGGTGCAACATCATGCCATTTAACTTCGTTTGTCTTTTCATCAACAATATCTTTTGCAATTAAATTAGAATGCGTGCCCAAATAATGCTTAAGCGCATATTCATGTCCTTTCATACTGCCCATTATTGCATTACCCCTCCAAATATACCAGAGGCGTGGGAAGTTTTCTTCTGCGTCGGGATCGCCTGCAGAAAAATGAATTTCCTTATTCTTTAGTTTATTCAGTACATATTGTTTTATTTCATCATCATTCTCTGCACCGTTCTTTACAGCCTCATCGCACAAATCGAGAGGATTAACATTGAACTGAGGATAGAAAGGCATCCAACCCATTCTTACAGATTTATATATCAGATCTGCGTGATGCCCTCTTGTTAATTCGTTATCGGGAACTTTGTTGTATTTGGAAAAATGACCATCGTAACGGTATTGACAGGTATTTATATAATGCCAGAGAGGAGTTTGCTGGAGTCTGGATGCATCAGTCCAGTCGCGTGCACAAGCAATGGCTGCCCAGGAATCTGAAGGAGCTAACTTTTCCTGACCAACATAGTGATTTAATCCGCCGCCGTT
>JAUSIA010000370.1 GCA_030648225.1 Ignavibacteria bacterium
GACACCGCGTGGTGGGGATGGCAGGAATTCTTGACTCGGCACGTTTCAGAACTTTCATTGCTGAAGAACTGGATATTTCTATTAATGATATTGATGCAATGGTTTTGGGTGGTCATGGAGATTCAATGGTTCCTTTGGTAAGATATACAACAGTAAGCGGAATTCCTCTTTCCGAACTTCTCAGCAAAGATAAAATAGATAAGCTGGTTAAAAGAACAAGAAATGGGGGAATAGAAATAGTTAATCATCTTAAAACCGGTAGTGCTTATTATGCACCTTCTTCTGCAGCAGTTGAAATAGTTGATGCAATTGTAAGAAACAAAAAAAGAGTTTTACCCTGCTCTGTTTTCTTAAATGGAGAGTATGGTTTGGAAAATGTTTGTTGTGGTGTGCCTGTCAGGTTGGGTAAAGAAGGAGTATTAAATATTATAGAACTAAAACTTTTGCCGGAAGAGTTGAGTGCATTGAAAAAATCCGCAGATGACGTAAAAATGAATATAAAGAAGCTTAAGATATAAGATTGAAAAGATTAAATGAATGATTCCCTGCCCTCCCCGACTTATCGCATAAGCATCAACTTAACATAACAATACTCTTTTATAACACATTGAAGAATAATAAATTTTGTTTCTAAATCAACATCAGATTTAGAATTATATCATTGCTAATTTTATATTGAACTCCTAATTGGAGTTCGTTGTATTTGGGATTTTTCATTTCTACAAATATTTAACTCCTAACGGAGTTAGAAATTAAATTTTTGAAAGAAATAAAAAGCTCCAGAGGAGCTAAATATTTGTAGAAAAAATAAACGTAAAACAAAAATAGCACTCTGTTAGGAGTGCGATATTTTATTCTTGTTAGTCCTATTATTTAATTTTTAGTATGAGAATTGTTTCTGTACCGGTTGGGGTTATGTTGTATTTTAATTCATCCATATAAATACGCATAAGATAAACACCCCTGCCGGAATCTTTAAGCAGGTTTTCAGGTGCGGTTGGATCAGGTACTTTGGAAAGATCAAACCCTTTACCCTCATCTTTAACTTTTATAGTTAAATATCCATTATCTACAAAAACATCTATGCTAACTTTTTTGGAAGGATCACTCTTGTTGGCGTGGGTAATTGCATTGGTTGTTGCTTCTGTAACCGAAAGCATCAGACCATTCATTTTGTCTTCATCAATCCCGAGGTCTTTTGCAAAATAATTTACAAATTCTTCAACGGTTATAAGATTATTGGGGTCGCTTTCTAATTCAAGCTGGTAATGATTCTGAGCCAATATTTTCCTGAAAAAATTTCCTGTTCAAAATAAGAAAAAAAATTTTCATTTCAATTTTAAAAACTCCAGTTCATCTGCATAATAAGGTTGGTTTGTTCCTGCTCAATAGCATTATTTATAGTAATAAATTCATACCAGCCATAAATTCTCAAATAGAGAGTATCTTTTAATAAGAGAAAGATTTCCATCAGCGGTCCCTTGCTTAGATAATCGGAATCCAGATTTTTTTCACTCTTATTATAATTAAAAGTTTTGAGAGAAAAATAACGCAGACCAAAAGAAAAATTGATCCTATTTATATTAACAGTAAATTTTGGCTCACCATAAATTTCTTCAAGAAATCTTGTTGGTCTTTCAGAGAATGAAGTCCATTTAAAATCTCCTTGTTCCGAAAGCTTGAGGTAACCATAAACATTAAATGAAAGATCTCTGAAAATTCTGATAGTTGAAGAATCAGTTGCTGTAAACTGTCTGAAAGAAAAACTTTTAAAATTAGGATTTAGATCTTCAAAATCATAAACGGTATAATTAGCAGAGACTTCAAATGTATTTGATGAGCTCACATTTTTACCAAAGTAATTACCGCCGCTTACAAGCTTTAGTACTCTGTTAATATTATTGTTTGAACTTTTTTCCGAAAAGAAATAAACAATGTGGCTGTATATCCCTTCCGTTCCTATGAAAGCTTCAAAGAAGGGGGTAAGAAGTTTTGAATATCTCACCCTGAATATCGAAAGGATTTCGTCCCTGTCATCAAAATTTTCTTCACCCGGAGTATCATACTTTAGTTTATTTTGAAACAAGCTAAAGATTAATTTATCTGTTTTCGAAAAATTTAAAGCTCCCAGAAAAGTAAGAGATGCTCTGGTTGAATTATTATTTTTCTGACTTTCCTGATTTGAGCGTTCCTCAAAAAAGAAAGGATTGCTGCCTTCAAAATTTTTTGTAATATTTTTTTCATCACGTTCGGAAATGATTCCTCTTAAACTGCCCGAAAAGAAATGTGAGTAATAGCTTATTAATGCTTCAAATTCTATTCTTAGTTCATTTATCTTCGTATCAAAAACAGAAGTGGAATTAATGTTCACAGGTCTGTAACGGGTATCCCTATCGATCTCTCTCCAGGTTACTTTACCGAGAGCATCAAGAGTAAAGATATCAATAAAATTTCCAAACCTTAATCTATCTTCAACAGAGTATCCGGTTTCAATCCTGCTCTGTATATTGTTTACAATATCCAAATCTTCTGCCGTCTGCGGTTCGGCTGTATAGTAAAAATCTTTTCGGTTCTGGATAAACCTTGCACTGAAAATATTTGCTACATCTTTATCAAAATTATTATCAGCTATAAGACTCAAATATCTTATAAGATTTTTTCTTGGAGAGATATCTTCATTCCTGAATTTCAATTGAGAAGTAAGATGGAAATCGGAGATGTCAAGATTATTAGCTGTTCCTTCAAGCCCGTACAATAATCCATAATCATTTTCACCAATCTGTCTGTTGTTTGAATAACCGGCGAATGGAGAGAAGACCATATCCGGTTGAGGTGAATAGAGAGTGAACAATGCCACATTAGAAATTGAAGCTTGGTTGATTTCAATTGTTCTGTCATCTGAAAGGATTCTGTTCTCTGCAGAAATGCCAATGCCAATTTTTTCAGAAAGATTATATGAAGTTAAGAGAGAAAGTTTCTGTTCATCCCTGATATTATTTTGCCCGGTCTTTACAAACTTTGAATTGAAGTTTTCATTGATTCTGAAATTAAAATCACTAAAGCTTTTGTTGAATATAAATCCTGAGTTAAGAGAATATGTATTTAATTGCTTATCAAATGAAGTTGATAAAATATTCAAAGGTTTTACAAAATAGATAAATTCAAGGCTGTCAGTTGAACTTTGTGAAAAGGAAGAATTGTTAATCAACAAAGTAAAAAGTATAATAAAGGAAAAATATTTAATCCTTTTGTTCATTTAATCTATGAATGTTATAGAGAATAATTTTGATATACTATTGGGATCAGAACTATTGGCTGAATAAGCTGCTATCCTCCAGTAATATGTTTTATTAACCTGTAAAGATGGAGGATTAAAATTGATTCTTAAAGTGTCATTCAAAATTGTGGAGGAAACAGTCGTACTCCATATTTCGCCAAAGAATTTATTTGTCTGCAAACCTATTCTGTATTTCGCCGGTACATCAATAGTTTTGATAATAAATTCATCAAAAAATTCTATAGTTGAGTTATCCGGTGGGAAAATAATTTCCGGTATTTCAAATATCAGATCATTCACTTCGTCACTGGCACTACTTAGCAATTCGCCTTTATCCTTTGCTTTGATTTTATAATAATAATTTACGTAAAGATTGAGAGATGTTGTGTCTGAAAAATTAGCAGTTGAAGTAAACCCTGCAAAGTTACTGCTGTCCGGTGTAAAGCCTGGTAAGGTACCTTTGTAAATATTATATCCATCCACATCACTCTCCTCATTCAGAAGCCAATAAATATAAACTGAGATTTCACCTTCCCAGTTTCTTGCATTTATCCGGACTCCCAAAGGTTTTTGAGGATTATATCTGTTTTCTGGTTTTGCAGAAACTTCATTGGTGAAATCACTTTCTTTATCCCACAAATTAACTGCGGTTATTTTATAATAATAAGTTGTATCATAATCCAAAGAATCATCGAAGAAAAAGTTATCATTTATAAATGCAATTTTAACTGGCTCAGTAAATTCTGTTCTTCTGTAAATATTATAACCTTTTACATCAGGTTCTGAATTAGATCTCCAGTCAATAATTATTTCTCCATCAGAAGCATAAAAAATTCTTAATCCAGTAGGAACCGCAGGAGGAATTCCCGGGTCTTCAATTATTTCGTTTGTTCGGTTGCAGCCGAAAAAGATTATTGATAAAAGAAAAATAACAGATATGATTTTGAACATTTTCACCAAAGAAAACAGGTATTAAATTTAACTGCAAAATAGGGAGTTTACTTTTTATTTAAAAGTGGAAATATCATCCTTGAAACAACAAAAAAGATAGAGAGGGCAGTATTGTTTAAATTGACAATCAGGCATTTTATGGATAATTTTGAATCAATAATGAAATAAATTTTTTATATGATTCTTGAATATCTCCCGATTTTCATAGTTTTTGGTGTTGCAATAATATTTGCGGCAGTAACGGTTTTTTCATCTGAAATATTTGGTCCTAAAAGACCAAATGCAGAAAAACTTTCCACTTATGAAAGTGGAATGAAACCGGTTGGAACAACAAGCGAAAGGATTTCAATAAAATATTATTTAGTTGGAATGTTTTTTATAATTTTTGACCTGGAAGTAGTTTTTGTATATCCCTGGGCAGTCCAGTTCAAAAAATTATTTAATGAATTCGGAATTTCAGTTTTTATTTCAATGCTTATTTTTTTAGTTGTACTTGAGTTAGGTTATCTATATGCATATAAAAAAGGTGGGTTTAAATGGGATTAGAAGCTAAGCTAAAGCAAGATGGTTTTTTTACATCAACAGTTGATGCCCTGGTTGCGTGGGCAAGAAAAAGTGCTGTTTGGCCAATGCCTATGGGGATATCCTGCTGTGCTATTGAAATGATGGCTTCAGGTGACCCGAGATATGATATTGCAAGGTTTGGTTCCGAAGTTATGCGATTTACTCCACGTCAATCAGACTGTATGATTGTAGCAGGAACAGTTACTTACAAAATGTCTCACGTGGTAAAAAAAATTTATGATCAAATGCCGGCACCAAAATGGGTAATAGCAATGGGGGCTTGTACATCATCAGGCGGAATGTACAGATCATATCCGGTTGTGCAGGGAATTGACCAGTTTATGCCGGTTGATATATATCTTGCAGGTTGTCCTCCTCGTCCTGATAACTTGTTGAATGCTCTCATGCAAATCCAGGAAAAGATAGGAAGAACAAAAGCAAGAGATTTTCAGGACAGACCTCTTCCGGAGTTACCCGTAATACAAAACAATTAACTGATGCTGGAAAGAAACATTTGGAATATTGGAATATTGGAGTAATAGAATAATGGAATTTGTTATTTATGTGCTTTGTTATTCCAATATTCCAACATTCCATTACTCTAAATACGTGCAGGGTGTTAAGTAATATGGATTTAAAAGAATTAGTTACTTATAAGCTTAAGGAAAAATTTCCCGAAGTTGAATTTGATATAACGGATTACAAAGAACAGTTAGCTGTTACTTTTGATAAAAAAAATATTGTTAATGTTGCTTCTTTCTTAAAAGATGATCCGGATCTCCAGTTCAAATTGTGTGAAGATGTAACAGCAATTGATTGGGCAAGAAGAAAAAACAGGTTTGCTGTTGTATATCATATCTTTTCTTTAAAATTAAATTCACGTATCAGGTTAAAATCAGATGTTGATGAATCAGATTTGTCAGTTGATTCCGTTGCATTTGTATGGAAAACCGCAGACTGGCATGAACGGGAAACTTATGATATGTATGGAATTATTTTCAACAACCATCCTGATTTTAGAAGAATGTATATGCCGGAAGAATTTGAATATTATCCTTTAAGAAAAGATTTTCCATTGATGGGTATTCCAGGTTCATTGCCATTACCAAAGAAAGACGAATAAATTTATATGGAGAAGATTACATCCAGAGAAGAAGTATCTACTAAAATCCTTCAGGCACTTTTAAACCAGGAAACAGATATAACAATTGAAGATGCTCTTGAGAATGAGATGATTCTTAACATGGGTCCGCAGCATCCTGCAACTCATGGTGTGTTAAGATTGCTTCTCAGGCTTGATGGCGAAACAGTAATGGCTTGTGTTCCGGAACTTGGCTATCTCCACAGAGGTTATGAAAAGATGGCTGAGAATATGAGTTATTACGAATTCATACCACATACCGACCGTCTTGATTATCTTTCTCCAATGGCTAATAATGTTGCCTGGGTAATGGCTGTTGAAAAACTTGCAGGAATTGAAGCTCCTCCCCGTGCACAATATATAAGAATGATGGTTTCTGAACTTGCAAGAATTGCTTCACATCTTTTAGCAATAGGCGCACTCACAATGGATGTTGGTGCATTAACAGTTTTCCTTTGGACATTAAGGGAAAGAGAAAAAATTCTTGATATATGGGATATCCTATGTGGTGCTCGTTTTACAAACAGTTATACACGTATTGGTGGTGTTGCAAATGATGTACAGCCGGAAGCTCTTGCAAAAATAAAATGGTTTATTGAACAGTTTGAAGAAAATATTGACGAATGTGAAAGACTCATCAATACAAATCGTATTTTTGTCGAAAGATTGGATAGTGTCGGAGTAATCTCTGCTGAAGATGCAATACAAATTGGTTTCACCGGCCCAAACCTGAGAGGCAGCGGAGTAGAGTTTGATCTTAGAAGAGCAACTCCATATATGTTTTATAATGAAATGGATTTTAAAATCCCTGTTTATAAAGAAGGGGATTGTTTAGCAAGATATTTTGTAAGATGTGATGAAACAAGAGAGAGCATTAAAATAATCCGTCAGATACTTGATAAAATGCCGCAGGGTGAAGTAATTGCAAATAATCCTAAAAGAGTTCTTCCTAAAAAAACAGAGATCTATTCAAAAATGGAAGAGCTTATACATGATTTTATGATAGTTAATTTTGGTATTAATCCCCCTGTTGGTGAAGTGTATAGTGCAGTTGAAAACCCAAAAGGAGAGCTTGGTTTTTATTTGGTCAGTAAAGGTGAGGGATCTCCCTGGAAGTGTAAAATAAGATCACCTTCGATGGTTAACCTTCAGGCTTTACCTATGCTTGTAAAAGGACACATGATTTCTGATGTTGTAGCAATAATCGGCAGTCTTGACCCTGTTATGGGCGAAGCGGATAAATAAAGCCAGCCCCGATGACAATCGGGGTTCAAGGGTAAGTTCAAGAAATGAATTACTAATTACTAATTACTAATTACTAATTACTAATGACTAATTTCAGATTCACACAAGAAAATCTTAATAGGATAGAAAACGAGATAAAGAAATATCCTGTAAAGCAGCCTGCTGTTATGGCAGCATTATGGATTGCACAGGAACAGAATGGCTGGATTTCAGGTGAAGTAATGCAGGAGATTGCTTCAATTCTGGATATGACAACCGAAGATGTGTTGGGTATAGTTACCTTCTATACAATGTATCATCAGAAGCCAATGGGTAGATACCATATACAGGTTTGTACAAATGTTTCTTGCATGCTTCGGGGCGGATATGAAATATTTGATCAGGTAAAACAAAAATTGAATATAAGAAATATGCAGGTTACAGAAGATAAAATATTTTCTTTGGAAGAAGTTGAATGTATGGGTTCCTGCGGTACAGCACCAATGATAGCCGTTAATGAAGACTATTATGAAAATCTTGATAAAGATAAAGTTGATAAAATTATTGCAGGATTAATGTAGTTTTGAAAAACAAAAAACTACTCGAAAAGGTTGTAAGAAATCCATACGATGTAAGTTTTAGTGAAATGAGCAAATTACTTGAAGGATTTGGTTTTAACTTAAAGAGAATTAAAGGAAGTCATCATATTTATAAACACCCGGATGTACCTTATTTAATAAATATTCAAAACAAAGGTGGAAAAGTAAAATCGTATCAAGTAAATCAATTTATAGATATTATAAATGAATTTAAGCTGAGTTTAAAGAAATGAAAACAAAAGATTATCATATAAATATTTTTTATAGTGAAAAAGATAAGTGCTATGTTGCTGATATTCCAGATTTAAAATATTGTTCGGCTTTTGGAGATACACCGGAAGAAGCTTTAAAAGAAGTTATTGCTGCAAAAGAAAT
>JAUSIA010000092.1 GCA_030648225.1 Ignavibacteria bacterium
AACTTTCTTTTTTTAGTAACCCACGACTTAAGTCGTGGGTTAATGAAAACCAAGCTCTAATGTTACAACCGTTCTAACGGTTTTTAAATCAAAAAAATCTAAACTAGTTAACTCGAGTTAATTTACTTGCCTACCGGGAAACAGCTTTGTAATTTGTCTTTTGTTTTTTAGAATTTAACAATGCCTGGTTCACTATATATCGTTAGTACTCCGATTGGTAATCTTAAAGATATTACTTTAAGAGCAATAGAAACCCTTAAAGAAGTTAATTTTATAATCTGCGAAGACACGCGTGTTACCTCAATCCTGTTAAAGCATTATGATATTCATAAAGAACTTATTTCAATGAATGCACAGAGTGAATCAAGAAAAATTCCTCATCTTATACAAAGAATTAACAAAGAAGAAAGTTGTGCACTGGTTTCTGATGCGGGGACACCTTCCATTTCAGATCCTGGGCTAAGATTAATTTCCGAAGCAATAAAGACTAATATTAAAGTTGTTCCGGTCCCTGGTGTTTCTGCTTTAGTCACTGCTCTAAGCATTAGCGGATTACCGACTGATGTCTTTGTATTTGAAGGTTTTCTTCCTAATAAAAAAGGAAGATCAACTAAACTCAAAAATTTAGCAGAAGAGGAAAGAACTATAATATTATATGAATCAACTTACAGGATTGAAAAGCTGCTAAAAGAACTATCTGAATTTATGCCCGAAAGATTCCTTGTAATCTGCAGAGAGTTAACAAAAAAATTTGAAGAAGTAAGAAGAGGTTATCCAAAGGAGTTATTGGATTCTTTTAAGGATTCAGTTAATAAAGGTGAGTTTGTTGTAGTAATAGCCCCATCCAGGTTAAGGGAATAAAGGTATAGGGTATAGGGATATAAAGTACAATCTATTAATTTAAAATTTTCCTAACAAATTGAAAAAGGAATTCAATGATGAAAATAATTTATTTTTTAAGATTAACTGAATGAATGTATGATTTGAACACTTCGTTTAGCCTTAGCATTTTTACTTTTATACCTTATACCCTTTACCCTTATACCCATTTTACTACTCACTATCATAATCAACTAAAGCTCTTACATCGTAATTTTTTAATTTTGTTCTCCCTTTAAGAAAAGATAATTCAATAATAAAAGAAACCTGAACAATCTGGCCGCCTAATTTTTCAATTAATTTGCATGCTGCCTGTGCCGTTCCACCTGTTGCTAAAAGATCATCATGCAGAAGAACTTTATCCCCTTTTTGAATTGCATCTTTATGTATCTCTAAAGTGTCATTTCCATATTCAAGTGCATAAGTTATTTTTTCAGTTTCAGCCGGCAGTTTGCCATGTTTTCTGCAAGGCACAAAACCAACATCAAGCTTTTCTGCTAAAGTTATTCCAAACATAAATCCGCGGGATTCTATTCCAACAACTTTTGTAATATTTTTATTCTTGGCAAAATCAAATAATAATGTAGAAGTTTTCTTTAGCATAACCGGATCTTTAAGAAGCGTAGTAATATCTCTGAAGACAATTCCTTTTTTGGGAAAATCTTTTACGCTTCTTATAATGCTTTTAAGGTCTTCACTCATTCATTGCCTCATTTTTTAAGAAGAAAATTTTCAAGCCCCTTTTTAAAATCCTCTGATGAACGGCTGATTGTATTTAATCTTATGCAGTAATCAACTGCTTCCTTAACATTAAGATTTGAAATATCATTTATCATTCTCTTTGTAAGCTTCATACTATAATTTGAGTTTGAAAGAAGTTTAGCAGCAAAACTTTTAGCTTCAGTCAAAGCATCATCTGCAAGATAATCAACCAAACCAATTTCATTTGCTTTTGCAGTATCAATAATATCTCCTGTAAGAAGAAGCTGCTTTGCTTTCCCCTCCCCAATTTTCTTAACAAGGAAAATAGATACTATAGCGGGAATGAAACCAATCTTTACTTCAGAGTAACCAAACTTAGCATTGATTCTATCTGCAACTATAAAATCGCAGACACTTGCTAAACCGCACCCACCTGCAATTGCAGGCCCATTTACTGCAGCTATTGTTGGAATTGGAAGGTTATAAATTTCAAGAAATAATTCTGCCAGTGATTCTGAATCTTTTTCATTCTCAACAGAATTAAAACTTCTCATTTGATTTAAATATTCAAGATCAGCACCTGTACAAAAACTTTTTCCTTCCCCTGTAATTATTAAAGCTTTAACATCTTCAGTGTCTTTTATTTCTTTTAATTTACTTTTAAACTGTTTAATAAGATCAGGATGAAGAGCGTTTCTTTTTTCAGGACGGTTAAGTGTAAGAATTGCAATATGTTTTTCTTTAACAAGTTTTATCATTTGGATTTGAAATATACTAAACAAGAAATAAATAAGTCATTGATGGCAAGGGGGGTTCTTGTGCAGAATTTAAACAGCAATTTTATAATCGTTTAATTCAGTTAGATATTTCAAAAGAATATCTTCTACTGGTTTATATTCAGTAATTGTCATCATTCTCGTTCTGATTTGAGAAGCATTATATAATCCTTTAAGATATCCCGAATAAAACTTACGATGCTCAAGTACTGCTCTTTTCTCTCCTTTTACCTTAACAGCAAGTTCAAGATGACGCAATGTTGTTTTAATTCTTTTTTCTGGATCAACTAAAGTTGAGACAAATCCCTGGGTTAATAATTGTTTTGCATCTTCAAAAATCCAGGGGTTCCCAATTGCACCTCTTGCAATCATAACTCCATCAGCAGCGGTTTCATCAAAAGCTTTTTTAACATCATAAGCAGAAAGAACATTTCCATTTAACACAACAGGAATTTTTACAGCTTCTTTAACCTTCCTGATCCATTCCCAATAAGCTTCTCCTTTATGCCCCATTACACGAGTTCTGCAATGTACAGTGATTGCTTTTACTCCAACGTCTTCCATTCTTTTTGCAACATCAACAATGTAAATGCGATCATTATCCAAACCCAATCTTGTTTTAACAGTAACAGGAAGAGAAACAGAATCAACTACCGCCTTAACAAGCTTCTGCATATAAGCAGGATCTTTAAGAAGTCCGGCACCAGCACCACAAGCGACAACATTTTTAACCCAGCAGCCTGCGTTAATATCAATCAAATCCGGATTTTCTGCTTCAGCAATTTTTGCCGCTCCAACCATAGAATCAATATTAGCACCATAAATCTGGATTCCAACAGGTCTTTCTTCTTCAATAATTTTTAACTTTTTATGAGTCTTAGCCGAAGCTCGCACTAAACCTTCAGAGTTTACAAACTCGGTATAAACAACATCAGCTCCAAGTTCTCTGCAAACTAACCTGAAAGAAATATCACTTACATCCTCCATTGGAGCGAGAAGGATAGCTTTTTCTATATTTATTTTGCCAACTGAAAACATAATCTTTTATATTTTATTACTTAAAATAAAAATTATTAAGCAAAGTAACGAGAGATTTATTAATAGCTGAGGTAAAAATGCGAAACAGAATATTCATAGTATTTTTAGCAGTAATTTTTATGCTGCCTGGATGTTCCTCTTCCCAGGTGTTGACAAAAGGAACTCAAACAAAGCAGCTTCTTAAGACAGAAATAACAAAAAGTATTGAGGTTGGTTATCTTTTATATTTACCTGAAAATTACGATTCGTATCCAAAATTGCCCTTATTGTTGTTTCTTCATGGTTCCGGAGAACGAGGAGAAGATCTTGAGAAAGTAAAAGTACATGGTCCTCCAAAACTTATTGAGAACGGAAAAGATTTTCCTTTTATAGTTTTGTCTCCACAGTGCCCTGAAGGTCAGTGGTGGTCAATTATAGATCTTGATGTTTTATTAAATGAAATAACTGAAAACTATAATGTTGATCCGGACAGAATTTATGTAACAGGTTTAAGTATGGGTGGATTTGGAACCTGGGAATTAGCGATAAAATATCCAAATCGTTTTGCTGCAATTGCTCCTGTTTGTGGAGGAGGCAATTTTCGTTTAATAAGTGCGTTGAAGGATTTACCTGTTTGGGTTTTTCATGGAGCTATAGATAACGTTGTTCCTCTTTCAAGTTCGCAGGAAATGGTAGATGCTTTGGAAATAGCAGGGGGAAATGTGAAGCTTACTATTTATCCTGATGCTGGACATGATTCATGGACAGAGACTTATAATAATCCTGAATTATATGAGTGGTTTTTAAAACAAAAAAAGAAAATTAAATAAATTAATCTATTCCCACTTTAGCTTTCAAATAAAACACACTGTAAATAAGGATTGCAAACACGAAGAAAGCTCCTGTTAAAAATGGAAATGAATGACCGAAAAACTGGAAAGAAAATCCTCCCCAAAGCGGACCTAATACTCTTCCCAAAGCAGACATAGATTGATTAATTCCAAGTATAGCTCCTTGCTCATTATCAGGAGTAACTTTGGATAAAAGACTTAATGATGTTGGAATAAGCAAACCTGTGCCCATAGTAAAAATTCCTGAAACAACTCCAAGCATTGTATAACCATTGCTGTTCGGCATTAATATCATAGAAACTAAAAGCAGAAAAGCACCGAATGAAATTATTGTGACTTCTTTAAAACGTTTGCTTAAAAAATGTATCAGTCCCGTTTGTGAAAAAGCAGAAAAAACTCCCATAATTCCAAAAAGAATTCCTATCTGCATATCATTTAAATGATAATCCTTATAACCAAGTAATGAAAAAGTTCCAAAAATATTTGACATTGAAAAAGTAATTATGAAGAATACAATAATTACTATCCCGATTGCAGGTCTCCTTAAAACTTCTGCAAAAGCTTTGAAATTAAAAAGAGAAGATGCACGTTTTTGAGATTTTTCTTTTAAGCTTTCAGGAAGAATAAACCAGGTTACAAGAAATGCAATAAAAGAAAATGATGCGCCAGTATATCCGATAATATCAAGCCCATACTTGGAAAGAAAGCCTCCTATTAAAGGACCAAAAACAAAACCCAAAGCGAAAGCTGCGCCAATTAATCCCATCCCTTTCGATCTGTTCTCTTTTGTTGTAATATCCGCAATGTAAGCTTGTGCAACAGAGATGCTGCTTCCGCCAAGCCCGGCAATTATTCTTGAAATAAACAAAACTAAGTATGAACCCGCAAAAGAAAATATAATATAACTTAAGCTTGAAAGAAGAAGACAAATAACAATAATTGGCTTTCTTCCTTTTTTATCTGAAACTGATCCGAAGAAAGGATTGAAGATGAACTGAACAAAAGAAAATACAGCAACAAGCAATCCTATCTGAAAATCAGATGCTTGAAAATTTCTGACTGCAATAGTAGGAAGAATAGGGATTAATATTCCGAATCCTATAAGATCTATAAAAACTGCAAGGAAGATTAGTAATAAAGAGGATTTATTTTTCAATTCAGATTATCCAATTCATTTATCACAGCATCAGCAAACTGATCGGTGCTAACATAATTTTGCTGATTTATATCCTTTGTAACATTTTTTCCTTCTGCAATTACTTTCGCAATTGCTTTCTCAAGATTCATAGCAGCTTTAACTTCACCAATATATTCCAGCATCATAACAGAAGCGAGCATAATTGCAGCAGGGTTTGCAAGATTTTGTCCTGCAATATCAGGTGCGGAACCGTGAACAGCTTCAAACATAGCTACACCGTCTCCAATGTTTGCGCCCGGAGCCATGCCCAAACCGCCTACCAAACCCGAAGCAAGATCAGAAAGAATATCGCCAAAAAGATTTGTTGTAACTATGCAGTCAAACTGGTAAGGGTTCATAACCATCTGCATTGCCATGTTATCAACAATTTTATGATCGAACTGAACCTCAGGGAATTCCTTAGCGACTTCTTCACCAACATCAAGGAACAATCCTCCTGTAAATTTCAGAATGTTTGCTTTATGGACAAGAGTAATTTTTTTTCTTCCATGTTTCTTTGCATAATTAAAAGCGTAACGGATAATTCTTTCAGATCCTCTCTTTGTTATTATTCCAATTGTTTCAGCAGCTGAGCGGCTTGAATCTATGTAGTGCTCAATACCGGAATAAAATTCTTCAAGGTTTTCTCTGAAGATTATTAAATCAATATTATCGAAGTATAAACTCTTTATTCCTTTATAGGTTTTTGCCGGACGCTGATTGACATATAGTTCAAACTCTTTTCTTAATGCAACATTAATAGATCTGAATCCTTTACCAACAGGAGTTGTTAATGGTCCCTTTAATGCTATTCTGTTCTTATCAATTGAATCAATAACTTCCTGCGGAAGAGGGTCGTGATACTTTTCTAATGCAGCTACCCCGGCTTCAACAACCTCCCAATCTATTTTCACACCCGAATGCTCAAGCACTTTTGCAGTTGCTTTAGTTATTTCAGGCCCAATTCCATCTCCTGGAATTAAGGTAATCCTGTAAGACAAATAGTTCTCCTTTAAGTAAATTTTTTTTGAAATATGCTTTTAAATATAAGAAGATTTGAGGTAAGGAAGGTTGATGGAAGATGGTAGATGGATTGAGAATCTTCAAGGTTAGCAGCGTGTTTTAACGAGGTGAGAACCTTGAAGGTTGCCCCAATGGAAAATTGTGGATCGAATAAAAAAACTATTTGGTTGTGTAAGGGATTTCTTTAAGTTCAAAGTTCCATTCAAAATGTATGATGTCAAATCCTCTCGGTTTAATTTCTGTGATAAGGGCAGGTTTTTCTTTATAAAGATTAATTTTTTGTGTGTATTTCTTTAATGTTTCATTTGTATCATCAAAAGCCTGCTTCATATTTTTTAAATCGAAATCTGGAAGATATTCATCAATTGAACTTTTATAATCCTGATGTAAAGGAAGAATGACATATTCGCTTCCTTTATTTGTTTCTCCTTTATAAACCCAGGTTGGGATATAAGAAACATCTGAAATATAAATTGCTGTGCTTTTAAAATTCTTTGTTATTTCAATATTAAGAATTACACCAGCATCCGAATAACGCCATCTCTGGTTTGAAATAAAATTACCAAGTGAATATGCAACAAAACCAGTATCAAGTCTTCCATCTTTTGTTTTGTAAAACTGAGCCGGATGCAAAACGTGAGGATGTCCGCCAATAATTATATCAGCACCAAAGGAAATTGTTTTTTGTACAACTTCTTTCTGATATGCAATTGGTTCTCTTTTATATTCTTCTCCAAAATGATAATGAACTAAAACAACATCGGCTCCAAGTTTTCTTGCTTTTTCTATATCTGATTTTATCAAATCAAAATCAATAAGATTTATAAGAAATGATTTACCTTTTGGAACCGGAATTCCATTTGTTCCATAAGTGTAGGCAAGGAATGCAATCTTTATTCCTTTAATATCAATAACTCTTATTAAATCTCTATCCTCTTTTGAAGTAAAAGTTCCATTGTACAGCAGTCCATTTTTCTTTATCTGTTCAATTGTTCTTAATAGTCCTGCTTCTCCTCTATCGAGAGAATGATTATTTGCAGTTGTTAAAAGATGGAAACCTGCATTGTAAAGTGCAGTTATATATTCATCAGGAGTGTTAAAGAAGGGATAGCCGGAAAAGCCTTTGCTTTTTCCTGCCGTTACAGTTTCAAGATTTCCAAAAACAAAATCTGATTCATAAAAATATTTTTTTACTTCCCTGTAAACAGGATTAAAGTCAAAATTATCTCCATCAATTCTTGCATAATTATATTGAACCGAATGACACATTAAATCGCCAACAGCAGAAATTCTTATTGTAATTGTTGAATCTTTTTCTCCTAAAGGATAGTTGTAAGAACTTATAAAGCTTAAGAGAATAAATGTGAACCGAAGAAAGTTGATATGAATAGGTTTCAAGATTTAATAAAGAATAATTTATTGAATGGCAGAAAAGATGTGTTTAAATAA
Source organism: Ignavibacteria bacterium (assembly GCA_030648225.1). Classification (GTDB taxonomy): domain Bacteria; phylum Bacteroidota; class Ignavibacteria; order Ignavibacteriales; family Ignavibacteriaceae; genus RBG-16-34-14. The sequence continues at coordinate 7,875 of JAUSIA010000092.1, forward strand.
ATTGTTTTGCAAGAGATATACTTTATAGAATATTAAAAGCAGGTGAGGCTCACTTCCAAAGTGAGCCTCACGTTTTTTAGTTACTTTAGCATTATCATCTGTTTTGATTGGCTGAAAAGAATTCTATCCTCTCTTAAAGCTGTTATCCTGTAAATGTAAACTCCACTGCTAAAGTTGGAAGCATCAAAAGTTGTTTCATAATAGCCAGCAGGTTTTGTATCATTTACAAGTTCTGCTACTTCAGTTCCTAACATATCATAAATCTTAATTTGTACTATTGCATCTTCTGGCAAAGCATAAGTTATTTTTGTTGATGGGTTGAATGGATTAGGATAGTTTTGTGATATAGAAAAATCTTTTATTTCATCAGAAGAACTGTATGCTTGCTTTTGTAAGTCCTGAAAATCAAACGAAATAGTGTTTGTATAACCAGACAAATGATTATTTATATCTTTGGCTCTTATCTTATAAATTACATCTCCCGCACTACCATTTCCAATTACTACGTCGTTGTCAACAAAGTTTGTCTGAGTGGATGTTGCTATTAAAGTCCAACTTCCAGGATTTTTTATATCTATAACAAATTGTCTCCAAATCTCATAGTGGTTAAGGTCAGGTTCTGAATTTGCTATCCAGATTACTTTAGGATGATTATTATAAGTTGTGCCTGCAAAATTGGCAGGTGTTAGTGGGTTTGCATCATATTGTCTGTAATTAATATAATTATTTGGGTAATTATTTGGAGACCATACAACAAAAAGATCGTTTGATACAGAGGATATTTGAGGAGCTTCGTATCCAGTTCCAACAGTGAATTCAGAACTCCAGGAAGCGCCGTTATAATTTCTATAACCTACTCCGCCTGTAATCTCATAGACAATATGTGTTTTGCCATCAGTTGTATTAGCTGAATTAACCAAATTACTAACTCCTACATAATCATTCAATTGTTGATGATTTGTCCAGGATGTACCGCTAAAAGTTCTTTCAGCAGAAAATAATTCATAATGATATTGACCCAAATCAACAATAATCTTATAATAGAAATCAAGTAATTTTGAACTACCTGCTTGTACTCTTTCCCTTGAAGATCCATTTGAAAAAACAGTTTGCGGTGTCTGCCAGGTACTTACATATTTATCTCTAGTTTTTGAAATTCCTGCACTAGTTTCGGGATCATCTGAATTACTATCATTATAAGAGACGTGTACTCTGTTTGATGAAAATGAAACTGTAGGAAATCCACCAATCTCATCAGTTGTATAATCAGTAACATTCTTAAAATCTACCCAAGAATGAGTTGGAGATAATCTGTAATAATAAGTTTCATAATATCCTTCATTAAAGGGAGGGTTCCAGCCATCCTTTGTTGCCCAAACAAGATGAACACCTCTGTTAATTTCGTAAACAGCATCAACACCATTTACCGGGTATGGGTTAATACTTCTATCCGGTATATTAGCCCAACTCGAACCACCGTTTGTTGAATATTTCCCTTTAATATAATTCCCTATTTTATAAAGTGCGTAAACTCTATCATTTGAACCCACGATATTCGGGAAATCTCCATTGGTTTCTAAAGTAACTGTTTTATTATTATCAACTGTTCCTGAAGAATTGAAATTATAATAAACAATATTGCCATTATATCTTTTTAGCAATACATGATTGCCATCCTTGTTAGTAAACAAATCCATCTTTTCAAGATTAGATTCGTTTATAGTTGTAGATACAACGCTGTTCCATCCTTGTCCAAAAGATAAGGAACAGAATAAAACAACTAAAAAAATTATTTTTTTCATTTTTATACTCATTTTATTTTAATAAAACTGATTTAATTGTTTGCTGATATTCTCCAGCTATCATTTGAATAAAGTAAACTCCTCCGACGAGGTAGTTTCCTTTACTGTCTTTCCCGTCCCAATGAATAGAGTGTTCACCAGCGGGAAGATA